>JAVVPD010000101.1:1671-7389 GCA_036655975.1 Desulfovibrionaceae bacterium
ATACTGTAAAAAAGCCCCTACAGTATTACCTGTAAGGGCTTGATTTTTTGGTGGGAGCTACAGGGCTCGAACCTGTGACCCTCGCCTTGTAAGGGCGATGCTCTACCAACTGAGCTAAGCTCCCAAAGGGGCGACGCTTACATCGCGAACTTCGTATGTAGGGGAAAGCACCTTCCTTGTCAAGATATTTTCCCCTATACGCGCGTTTAGGCTTCTTGCTTGATCTTTGACTTCTTCATAGTCAGGCCAATGCCGTCAAACAGTTCAAAAATCGCAAAACCGTACCACATGGTGTACACCACATAGAACACCAGCAAAGCCGTCATAATGACAATATTCTGGCTCACCTTGGTGGCTTCCACACTGTAGAAATTGTGCCCGGTTTCCACAGCCCGGCGCACCACAGCGTCAACCACGCTGGCATCGGCAATTTTCCCCTGTTTTTGCAATTCTTTAATGCTCGGGGTCAAAAATTGCCACAAGGCCGAGGTCACCGCCAAGGGATTTGGCGTATTATATTCTTTGCTCACGGCGGCACCGTCGTTAAAATACATCTTATCCGACACCTGCACCGCACGCAGCAAAATATTGCCAAGGTCACCCTTAACGCTCACCTTATTGTCGACGGCAGTGGCTTCCGCGCCCGCTTTCTGCAAAATTTCCACCACCAGCGGCACAGCCGCTGCTTTTTTGATGGTGACGGTGTAGCTCACTTGCTGCCCAGCAAGGGGCTTCACCCTTTCTTCAATGGCGGGGATAAAGTATGATGACCCCTTGGACAAACGGTTAAACAGGTCGTCAGCAAAATCAAGGCCAGTGACCATCTTGCCGCTTTCCAACTTAAATATGGGCATCAGAATAACCACAAACAGACAAATAAAGCTGATCAGCAGCAGCATGCCACGGGTAAATGATTTTTTATTGCGTATCAGCATGTTAGCCCTCCGATCTCAGCTTACCAATATTAATAAAGAACTTGCTGAACACCCACAAACCGAAGAAGGCCACCACCACCCAAAAGACGATGTTGCCCACGTATTCGATACCGTTCACCACAGAGGGAGAAATGTTCACCATTTCCAACTCCACCAGCTTTTTGGGGAGCGTGGCCGCACGGTTGATAAAACCAGCAATAATGGACATCGCGTAAAAACCGCGAATGTGTACACCCTTGACCACCTTGGTGGTCAGTGCGCCCACTTGAATGCCGAGCAAAGAGCCGAGCAACATGCCGATAGCTAAGGTGTAAAACACATAGCCATAAATGGCGTATTGCGCGATGGACGCCATACCGGCGGTGAAGATAATCTGCAGAATGTCCGTCCCCACAGTGGTCATGGACGACACGCCAAAAATATACACAAACATGGGGAAGGTGACAAAACCGCCGCCCACGCCCATGATAGCCGCCAACATACCCACAATAACGCCGCCTGCGGCCACAATCCAGCCAGAAATACGGCGCCCGCCGGGCACGAGGTCTTCATCAAAGGTGATCATCGGAGGCAGGTGAAAGCGCTGCAAGCGCAGGGACAAGGAGGTTGCTCCAGTGGAGCCGCCGTGGGCGTCGCCACTACTCGCCCCAGAATCACCGCGCGTGGCTTTCAAAAAGTCGAACAAGGCATAGAAGCCCAAAAAGCCCAGCAGTACCGCATAAATGGAGCTGATGAACAATTCAGACAACAGCGGGTCGGCATTATACAGGCCCTTGTTGATGGCCCCGCCCACCACCGTGCCGCCGCCCGAGCCTACCAAGAAGGCGATAGCCAAAGTTACGGAAACATTACCGAGTTTTTTATGTACGGTGGTACCCATGATCGCCTTAGCGAAAATGTGGAACAAATCCGTGCCCACGGCCAAAATCCCCTTAACCCCAGCGGCCATAAGTGCGGGCGTAATGATAAAACCGCCCCCCGCACCAATACACCCCGTAATCAGGCCCGCCGCCAAACCCACGGCAATGGAGGCCAAAAAAATTGTGGTGGTGTAAAAAGCAGGCGCATAGGCCGTTTTGCCACCCAACATTTCGTGGGCTTCATAGGCTTCTGCAAAACAGCCCACAAATATTGGCAAGGCAAGCACCAATAACATGAGCATTTTTTTGCGGTTTTTTATGATGGACGTAGAAACTTCCAAGTCCCATTGGGCATAGGCCCGCGAGCTGGAAAGCATCAGATCGTAAATTTCTCTGCCTAAGCTCATAAACTCCTCCCAATAAAAAAGTGTGTGCTACAGAGAAGCAATACTTATGCCATGCAGCATATATGTACTAACATCCCAATAACACACACTTTATTAATAGACAGGCTGGCCTATCTGCGCTAAACCCCGCCCACAAGTGTCAGCTTTCTTTACACCTGTAAGACTTTCCGCAGAAGCCTACATTCTAATACTATTGCGTATATCTTCCAGTCTATTACGGGCAAAAATCAGATATGAGATAATCAATTCACCAGAATTGACCTTAGAGGTGATGTACAGAGGGTCATAATTACAGATACTGTCCATGTACTTCATGGCTGCAGCCATATTTCCCGCATTATTTTTGTTACGGATGTCAGGATACATTTCGTACAGAGCGTTCACAAAATCGCGCACAACCAAGATAATGCCCTGCACTTCGTAAATGCGATTGTCCAGCGTGTAGAAAGGAATATCTTGAGAATTTTGCAGCAATCCCAAGGCATAGCCCAGCATATTTTCGCCGACAACAAGATCAAAGGAGGTGTACAAATCGTCCGTACGCATATTATACACGCCCTTCCCCGTATCAAGCGACTTTTTGTATTGTTCAATCAAGGCCAGCGCGTCTTTATAGGCACCTTCCGCCGAGGGGAACATAAATTTGCTGGGATTAATCGCCAGCGCATTCAGCCGCGCCTTGTACAGAAAGTCGCTTTCCCGATCGCTAGTGCCCAATTTGGCAATCTGCATGGCATAATGATCCATCAGCACCTTGGTGGCGTGGTAGACCCCAAATTGCCGATACGCGCGGTTATCCAGCACATATTTATTGAACAGCAAATCGTTCGCTGTCCAACCAAAGGTCGACTTCAGCTCACGCTGCAATTGAAAAGTAATGGCGTCCACCAAGGCTTTGCCCTTTTCATTTTCCGTCATCTTGTCCGCATCCGTAATCGCCACGGCCTTGGGAAAGGTGGTAGGATCAATAAACGAATACAAACCTTGCGCCCCCCAAACAAGCACCAGCAGGCCACAAAAAATGAGCACTTGCACAAAAAGCGTTTTTACAACAAGCTTTATCTTATCAAGCGTTTCAAATGTAAACGGAGCCTTCATTGTATACCTCATAGTTGAAGTGAACGCCAAAATAGTTAGCGTTTTCCATGTTTATGTATACACACAATTAGCTCAGAGTCAAATGCTATGCCCACCGTCTACTATCACCTGAGTGCCTACGTCAGCCACCGCAATGCGGGCCTGTTGCATAAGCAGGCCCTACGCACGGCGGGCGTGCCACTAACCGACAATCCTCAAGCTGCGGATATTGTCATCCTGCACGATGATCCGCTGGTTTATGCCGACCTGCTCGCCCAAAATCCACACTGGGCAGCCGTGCCCAAAATAGCCTATGCGGTGTGGGAAACAGAAAACTTGCCCGCCCCCTACCATGCCGCTTTGCAAGCCATAGACAGCATCTGGACCTGCTCCAGCTTTGCGCGTGACGCTCTCGCCCCGGCAGGCAAGCCCGTGCATGTGGTGCCCCACGTGGTTAAACCTCCCCTCCCCAGCGGGGAAGATCTACGCACGGTGCGCGCCTACCTAGGGGAGTGCCCGCCCACGTCCTTTTTCTTTTACACCATAGCCGATTCCTACAACCCGCGTAAAAACCTTATGGGCCTGCTGGAAATATACAATGCCCATTGTGCCCGTTATCCCCACACCTATTTGGTCGTCAAACAATACCGCGCCAACCTCAACCTTTCCAAACTGCCGTGGCTCATCAGCATTGAGGCCGACCTCAGCACAGGGCAGATATCCGCCCTGCACCAGCTCTGCCACTGTTATGTAAGCGCCCATCACAGCGAGGCTTGGGGCCTGTCCCTGTCCGACGCCATGGCCCACGGGAAGCCCGTCATTGCCACGGGCTATTCGGGCAATCAAGACTTCATGACGGGCGACAACAGCTTTCCGGTAAACTATCGTCTTGAACCGGTATCCGCACTCATGTGCGAAGTGCTGCCCCTGTTCACCCCCAACATGCGCTGGGCACAGCCAGACCCCAACCACATGGGCTATTTATTGCGGAAAGTTCGGCGCACCTATCCCTGCGCCACCGTAACAAAAAAGGCCCAGCAAAGTATGCGGGCCTACTGTCCAGAAAACATCGGCGCGCTCATGTGCGCCTTGCTGCAAAATCCTTGTGGCTAACCTTCTCCCAAAATATTCCGAATAAGCGCCGTGGTGGAATAGCCTTGCAGCACAGGTAAGCTCACCACCAAGCCGCCGCGCGCTTCCACAATCTCGCGGCCCACAATCTGTTCTAGCGCCCAATCGCCCCCTTTCACCAGCACATCCGGCTGCACCAAACGAACCACCTCTAGGGGGGTGTCCTGCGCGAAATACGTAACCACATCTACCATCGACAAATGCGCTGCCATATAGGCCCGCACCGCCAAAGGCTGTACCGGACGCGCCGGCACGGCGGGCATTTTACCCAAACGCCGCACCGAATCGTCCGTATTCAACGCTAAAACGAGCACATCACCCAGCATCCGCGCCCGCGACAACAAATCCACATGCCCCGGATGCAACAGATCATAGCACCCATTGGTAAACACCACCCGCACCGGCCCCGCCCCCTGCCACTGCTGACGCAAAGTCTGCATATGGGCGGCAATATCCCCATAGGGCACAATTTTGGGATGCTCTAGCATAACAAAGGCTTATTTTTTGCGCTGCAAATTCGGGCATTGTCCGAACAACACCAATTCCACCCAATCAAGAGCAAAATTCAATAAAGCCTCCGGCGAGGTCATAATTTCCTGTTGGCGCGCATCACTTATGCTTACCTTGTTCAACGCGCCCATTTCCAGCAAAAATTCTTTAAATTTATCCAGTTGGTAGAATGCCAATACGCACATGGTTCCCATACGTGCGGACAAAGGCTGCCCCGAAGCCTTGACCATAGCCATGAGGCGCATCAAACGGTCGTTAGAAATATTATAGTCTTCCAGACCCTGATTTTCGAGCCATTCGTGGGCTGTCCAGCTCTTGCCCGTGTCAAAGCCCCGGCAGTGATCTTCCTGTACAATGAAGAAACGCTCCACCACGCTGCCGCCTTCGCCCATTTTTGTGCCGCGCCCTAAAGGATAGGTACGGCACGCGCCAGGACGGTCTTCGTAAATCGAGCAGCCCCCCGGCGTCACAAAAGGACACGGCTCCGAAGGGCCGTCTTCCATCTTCAATAAAGGCAGAGGGAAACCCGTATCGGGGAAAGTACGCATCTGGGTATAGCGCTTCAAAAAGGCCTCGCTGCCCACTTCCAAATGCCGACACAAGCGCAATACGTCATACGGCGTCAGGGGCAAGGTCAATTCGGCGCAACACCGATTAAAACACGGCACATGCTCGTTACAGGCAAAGACAAAGCGCTCACCGTCCGCCAATTGCGGCAACGAATCCAAAAAAGCCTCGGACGAATCTTCTTGCTGCACCTTGCTCTCTTCCACGACGTTCTCCACGGTTATATTTTCT
>JAVVPD010000102.1:0-7285 GCA_036655975.1 Desulfovibrionaceae bacterium
CGGCGTGGCTCTGCGGGTGATGAACATCAGCAAGACGAACATTTATCGTAAGTAATTGTCCCTGCGGGAGGCACCCTATGGTGACCTCCCGCTTCTTACTGGAGGCCACCATGAGCGAGTATCATTTTGATTTGTATTCAAAAATTGTAAGCTTTTGCGCCAATGTGGCGGTGCTCGGCGCGGTCACTCTGAGTATGTACATGGCTTCCTTTCAACCGGAAACCCACCTCAGCGGATTTTGCACATGGTTTTTTGTCTTGCTGGTTCCCATTTTGGGGATAACGTGGTTTGGCAAGCGCTTGTTGCGTAAACGCTACGGGAAAGATCCGCATGAGGATGATGACCAAGAAGCTAACCCTTGCAGCGTGAAGCCCCGCCGAGGCTTAACGGGTATCCGCCTTGCTGAAAAAATGTAAAATATGTGGGCCAGCCTGCATATTTTGGGATTGTAAAAACGCCTTCGGGCGTTTTTTTCGCGTGTTCCAGCGCGTGGTGTCCGCATCCTTCCGTGTTCTTAAGTCTTGCAAGAACGAGCGCAAGCCCCTATGGTGAAGTCATGAATAGCGCAGCATCGGTACCGACAATACATCTTGAAGCGAGTCAGAAGGCCTACAGTTTTTATAAGCTGTCTGGCTGGATAGCCATGGTCGTGTTTTTGGCAGGGTTTGCCATTCTGGTCGACGGATTAGCCGCAGAAATGCGCCGTGGGCCTAACCGGCTCGACGTGACCGCCAACAGCGAAACCGCATTGTCCGGCCCCATTCCGGTGAAAAAGGCGGAATTGGAAGATTTTTACGTGCAGGGCGATGCCCCAGACGGACAAGTAAAGCTGATTCTGGACGATTTTTTTGCCAGTTATTGGTTTGGTAGCGGCATGTGGCGCGGTCGTCTGGTGGTGGGGGACAATCCCGGTCTTGGTGAATATCCCTTTACCATTGAATTTAAAGATGCGCCCGCACGCTCCGCCCAGCAATATCGGGTGGTGGTTTGGCCGAATATGACCGCCTTGCGCGAAGGTTCGCAATCTTGGGTTATGCGCCATCTGGATTGGAATCCTTTCGGTCTGGCCGCCATTGTCATTCCGTGCGCCTTGGTGCTCGGCCTATTCAATTTTTTGTTGGGGCGTCATTGGGCGCATTCTTTAGCCGCCCACGGCTACGGGGAAGTGTTTAAAACCATCCGCGCTAAGGACAGCCCCATTATGGAAGTGTCCTTTGGTATGGGCGAGCAGCAAGGCATACACCTCGGTCAATACTGCTATTTTTATGCACCAGACGGCGTGTATGCCGATGAAGGTGCCGTGGTGATGGTGGAAAAAGGGCATTCGGCGGTGAATCTGGACAAGGATACGAAGGTGACTTCGGGCCATGTGGTGTATCCTGTACGGGAGGCCTGCCCCGCTGCAAAAAGTGAGGAAAGCGCATGACAGATGACGTGTTGCATGCCTGTCAGGTATTACTGGCAGACGATGAAGACGGCTTTCGTGAGGCTTTAGCGCGCCGCTTGCGCCACAGAGGGGTGCCCGTGGCCGAAGTTTCCAGTGGACAGGCCGTTTTGGACTGGTTTGCCACCGGAAACGACGCGCATATGGTACTTTTGGATATAAAATTGGGTGATATGGACGGTCGTGATGTGCTACGCGCGCTCATGCAGCGTGAAATACCCCCCGCAGTTATTATTTTGTCGGGGCATGCGTACACGGATATTGCGCTCGAGGCCATGCAGGCGGGGGCCAGCGATTATTTGCTCAAACCCTGCCCCATGGACGACTTGTTGGAACGGATGGAAAATGCCTTTGACAGGCTGATGGAAAGACGGAATGCTTAAGAATACATGTCCTTGTGGCAGCCCTTTGCCCTATGAAGATTGTTGCGCCCCCTATATTAGTGGGCAAAAACACGCCCCCACCGTGGAAACGCTGGTGCGCTCACGCTACACAGCCTTTTGTTTGCACGAATTCGCCTATTTGGTGGAAACCACGCATCCCGATTTTCGGGAAGATTTGAGCGTGGAAACTATTGCTGAAGGGACAGAGCGTGTCAAATGGCTACGTTTGGATTTGGGCGAAAGTTCTGTTTCTCAAAGGGAGAATGGTGAGGAATTCGAGCAAATTTCCTTTGCCGCCTATTACGAGCAGGACGGAGTGCCGCACCAGCTTTCAGAAACCAGCTTTTTTAAGCGCGAAGACGACCGTCTGTATTATGTTGACGGCGTGACCCATAAGCCCAGCGCCTATAAACGCACTACGCCGAAGTGCGGACGTAATGACCCTTGCCCTTGCGGGAGTGGCAAGAAGTATAAAAAATGTTGCGGTGCAACAGCCTAAGTGCGGGAAAAGCACATGGCGCGATTGTCGATTACGCAGGTGGTGCGGCACTTTTGTCTGGAATGTCAGGGGAATTCTTCTGCCGCAGTGCGTGAATGTTGTGATGAATGCTGCGCCCTGTGGCCCCATCGGGTGCTCGACAGTTCCAAAATGCATGCGGCAGGCCCTGCCCCTGAAGGTGCGGGCTTGGAACAGTCCCCCGCTGGGGGGGAGGCCCGGGGGCTGAAAATAGATCTGCTGTCACGTCCTTCGCTGAACCATGCCGAAAGGGAAGCCGCGCGTCGGGTGCTGCTGCGGGCGGTGCGACGGCAATGTATGAGCTGCGCCGCCTCCCGTGCTGAGGTACGGGCCTGCGCCGCTCGGGAAAGCTGCGGCCTGTGGTCCTACCGTTTCGGGGTGCGCCCAGAAACCTATCGGGCGGTACGGCAGCGTTTTTTGCGTCCTAAAAATCTTTCGTTGTTTACCATGTAGATCAGACACAGGAGGCAGCTATGGGCAATGTACTGGAATGGTCGCGGGCCGTCACCGGACGCCTTACAGACGCGGGCATCGCCCTGCATCGGGCGCAATATGAAGTTCTTGGCCAGCGCCTTGGCAAGGAATTGCAGGCGGGCGAGCTGCCTTTTTTGACCCTCAGCTACCGCCAGCGTTTGGAAGAACAATTGCTGGCCCTGACGCCTTCTCTCAGAAAATTCAAGCATATGCTGGTGCTGGGCATCGGCGGTTCTGCCCTTGGCACGCGGGCCTTGCAACACGCGTTCGCCCCCGCGCAAAACGGCCCTAATTATCAAGGACCTTGCCTGTGGATTGCCGATAATGTGTGCGCCAGCACCTTTGAAGCGTGGCTCTCCGCCCTTAGCCCCGCTGAAACCGTGGTGGTGACCATCAGTAAATCCGGCGGAACCATCGAAACCCTCGCCCAGTATTTCCTGGTGCGGGAGTGGTTGCAAGCCGCCTTGGGCACACAATGGAACGCCCACATGGTGGTTGTCACCGACGCTCGTCAGGGTTTTTTGCGTCAGGAAGCCAGCGCACACCACTTAGCCTCTCTTGAAGTGCCGGATTTTCTTGGCGGGCGTTATTCCGCCCTGTCCGCCGTGGGCCTTGTGCCCGCCGCTTTTCTTGGCATTGATTGGCAAGGCCTGCTGGACGGCGCGGCCTCTGTGGCGAAGCCCCTTGTCGACAATCCCGCCAGTCTTAAAAACCATCCTTCCTATCATCTGGCCTGTTGGTGCCACGGCCTTGAACAGGCGCACTATAGTCAGTTGATTTTCTTTTCCTATATCCCCATGTGGGCTACTTTCGGGCCGTGGTTTGCCCAATTGTGGGCGGAAAGTCTGGGTAAGGACGGCAAGGGCACCATGCCCCTGCCCGCTACCGGCGTTACCGATCAGCATTCCATCAACCAAATGTTCCTTGACGGCCCGCGTGACAAGGCTTGCCTGTTCCTGACCTGCCCCCATTTGCCTCAGGGCCGGGTTTTTCCCAATTCTTTGCCCGAGCAATGGTCGTGGCTAAGGGGCAAAGCCTTTGGCGCGCTGCTTGAAGCCGAAGGCTTGGGAACACGTATGGCTTTGGCGAAAACCCAGACCCCGCTGGTGAATATTGACATGGGCGGCATCACCCCCTTTGACGCTGGGGCCATGATGCTGATGCTTGAAGCTACCACGGTGTTTACCGGCTGGCTTATGGGCATTAATCCCTTGGATCAACCCGCCGTTGAACTGGGCAAGCGCCTTGCGAACACCCGCCTTGGTGCTTTGGGATACCCTGAAGAAGCGCAAGACTTACAACAATTTTTACGTGTTCCGGACGAAAGAGAACAGTTTTAATCTTAGCAAAGTTTTTGAAAACCATGACTGAAAAAGTAACAATTCCAGATTTACCTTTAAGCTATGCACGGACGCTGTCGTGGTTGTCGTTAGTGTTTATCTTGGTTACAAGTTTGGGCCTTTCGGTGTTGATTTCGAACACGGCGCGGGAAACCTTGCTGACGAAGCAGCAAGAATTTGCCAAGGTATTGGCGGAAAATCTCAATCATCAGATTTATCGTCGATTTACCGTACCAACAGTCTTGGCCTATGGGCGAATTGCCTTGCGCCAGCCTGTGCAATACGATCGCCTTGATCAGGTGGTGCAGTCGGTTATTCACGGGCTGAAGGTAGAGCGCCTGCGTATTTATGATTATACGCGGCTTGTGGCGTATTCAACAGATACGGCTGACTTGGGGCGGGCGGGTCTCGCCCCGCCGGCTGTCGAAGAGGCTTTGCAGGGAGCAACGCCGAAGTTTGAAATTTTATCGACTATTCCCATGTGGCAGGCAGCTTTTCATGTGCCTTTGCCGGCGGGAACTTTTGTGTTGCGTACCCTCACACCTCTGCGGGGCGACACCGAACGCCCGGAAACCGCCTCTCCTGTCATGGGGGTGCTAGAAATTACCCAAGATATTACCGACGACTACAAGTCGGTGTTGGCCTTTCAAGGTATTATTGTGGTTATGTGCTTATTGTCTTCAGCGGTATTGTTCACCTTGTTGTTGCTGTTGATCCGCCGTGCGGAATATGTGTTGGCAGAGCGCATGGCAAAAACCCGTGTTTTGGAAAATGAATTACACAGTAATGAAAAGCTTGCCAGCATGGGGCGGGTGGTGGCGAGCATTGCCCATGAGATTCGCAATCCCCTAGGAATCATACGCTCTAGCGCAGAATTATTGATGAAAAGGACAGACAGTGCGGATACCAGCACCAACCGCATTTTGGGGGCCATTTATGACGAATCGCGGCGCTTGAGCCAGACCGTCAACGACTTTTTGGATTACGCCCGTCCACGCCAGCCGCATCCTGAGGTGGTGGATGTGAACGTGCTGCTGGATCAGGCCTTGGCTTTTTTGGAGGGCGAGATGGCCCGCCACCAAGTGGCAATAGAGCGCGATACGCCGGAACATCTGTATGTTTTTGGTGATAAAGACTTGATATATCGGGCATTATACAATGTATTTATTAACGGGCAGCAGGCCATGGACGGGCCGGGCTTGTTGACAATACGCGGTTTTCGGGCCGACGAAACGACGGTGGAAATAGACGTGCTGGATTCTGGGCCGGGTTTTGAACAGGATCTTTTGCCCAGCTTGCTTGATCCCTTTTTTACGACCAAGGACGACGGCACGGGTTTGGGTTTACCCATCGTGAACAGCATCATTAGCTCCCATGGAGGCCGACTGGTGTTGGAAAACGGCCCCGAGGGCGGCGCATTGGTGCGTATTTTTCTGCCCTGTGTGCCCGACGATCAGGCCCCCATTCCTCTTGTAGGGCCTCCATTGAAGTCCGAAACCACACCTGCGGTGACGGCAGATAACCCAGCGGCGCTGTCCGCGCCCACGCCTGCGGAGGATAGCCATGAGCGATAAGAGCCACATATTAATTATAGATGACGAAAAAAACTATTTGGTTGTTTTAGAAGCCCTGTTGTTGGACGCAGGCTATGCCGTGACCGCCATCAATGACCCTGAAACCGCTTTGGCCTTTTTGGAAGAGTCTGAGGTGGATGTGGTGGTGACAGACATGAAAATGCCGCGTGTCACCGGGCGTGAAGTGCTGGAAAGGGTCAAAAAAAGTTGGCCCTACGTGCCCGTGCTGATCATGACGGCCTTTGGCAGCATTGAAAGTGCCGTTGAAGTTATGAAATACGGGGCTTTTGACTATATTACCAAACCTTTTGCCAATGACGAATTGTTGTTGTCACTCCAGAATGCGGCGGAATTGTCGCGGACGCATCGGCAGTACCGTTTGTTGCAGGAGGCCATGGAAGACCGCTACGGCACGCACCAGATCATCGGGCGTAGCCGTAAAATACGTGACGTACTCGCCATGGTGGACAGGGCCGCCCCCAGCCGTTCTACGGTGCTGATCACGGGTGAGTCGGGCACTGGTAAGGAATTGGTGGCCCGTGCCATTCATGTGACCTCGCCGCGCAAGGACGCGCCCTTTGTGTCGGTGAATTGTGCGGCCTTGAATCCTGGGGTGCTGGAAAGTGAATTATTCGGGCATGAAAAAGGCTCGTTTACGGGAGCTGTTGCCATGCGGCGGGGCCGCTTTGAACAGGCTGACGGCGGAACCCTGTTTCTGGACGAAGTGGCGGAGCTGACCTCAGATTTACAAGTAAAGCTGCTGCGGGTGCTGCAAGAACGCTCTTTTGAGCGTGTGGGCGGTGGTGAGGCCATTAGTGTGGATATCCGCGTGGTGGCGGCAACCAACAAGGATTTACTGCAATTGGTGGAGGGGGGGCAGTTTCGCGACGATTTGTACTATCGTCTGAATGTGGTGGAAGTGCCCTTGCCCCCTTTGCGTGAACGCCGCGAAGATATCCCGCTGCTAGTGGCCCATTTTTCAGAAAAATTGGCTCAGGAAAACAATGTGGCCCCCAAAACTTTTACGAATGGTGCCCTGAATTATCTGATGGGCTACGAATGGCCGGGGAATATTCGCCAATTGCAGAATGTGGTGGAACGCTGCACAGTGCTTGTGCCCTCACACAGTATTGGTGTGGACAATCTGCCCCCTGAAATTCGGGACGAAGAAGCCCAGTTCAAAAGTGCGGTAGACCTTTTGCCCGTGGAATTGGACTTGGCGGACACTCTCGAAAAAATTGAGGCTGCCCTTATCCGGCGTGCCTTGGGGCGGGCAGAGCTTATTCAGGTTAAAGCTGCTGAATTTTTAGGTATTTCTAAAAGCCTGTTGCAGTATAAGTTAAAAAAATATGGTATAACAGGGCATTAAACCCTACAGCGGAAAATGCTTTTTTATGCCTGTGTAAAGCAGGGGGCGGCTCTTCGGAGCCGTTTTTTTTTATTTTTTTTATTCTCCGGAGAGTCTGTTGTGCCCTGTATAAGATAGTAAAATACTAAACTTTTCTGCTTGAGAAATATATCATTTGATTGTGTGAGCGCACAGTTTTGCGTAT
>JAVVPD010000103.1:0-7194 GCA_036655975.1 Desulfovibrionaceae bacterium
TGGGCATTGTTATCTAGCAGCGTGAACGCCTCCCGCAGGCGCAGGACATCACTTTCCAGCAAATTGTCGGGATGCGGCAAGGGCAAGTGTAAATGGGGGGTGTTTTCGTTGGGCATGGTAAACTCCTATATTACTGCCAGCAGGCGGATATTGCGTACGCGTGGGCGGGCGGTGCTTGTTCCGGTCAGGGTCAGTTTAACCTTGACCAAATTGACATTGCTCAAAACGCTTTTGAAGCGGTATTCTACCAAGCCCTCCCCCTGCTGGGTGCTACCGTCACTGGTCAGGGCGACCCATGAGCCATCGTCTTTTTTTATGCGGGTGGTGACATTGGCCCCCGAGGGGATAATCGCGTCATAGATCAGCACAGCCTTTGTGGCCCCGCTTGCGGGAATAGAACGGGTGTAATAGTCGGCACTTTCGGCAAGCGTTCCCGCAATAAGTTGCGTACCGGGCCAGAATACAGGACTGGCCTTTGCCGTGCCGGAAAGTTTGGCTTTGACCGTCATATTCCCGCTTACAGGTTCGGCAAAGCGGGTGACTTGCCCGCTTGCCACACACAAGCTTTCTCCTGCGGGTAAAGTCAGTTCGTATTCCACGCGGGTAGCTGCGCTAGGATTTTCAGCAATAGAACAGAGCATCATGTCTGTCGTTTTCGTTAAAGGAATGGTGCCCATGTTTATTTCACGGGTGGTTGTGGTAAAATCTGCTTCTAAGATACGAAAGGTCAGGTCTTTATCATGATGCGCCGTCCACGAGCTGGCATTGGAACTGGAAAGCAATGTGCCTACGGTGTACGGTTGACTGGTCACCCACGTTTGCGCCACCGTGTCAAATTTGCCCACCTCGGCAATGGCGCAGGCGGTGGTGGCATCGTCACATAAGATGATGAAGGCGTATTCTTCTGCCGCCTTTAAAGACACAGGGGCGGGAAATAAGGCACGGGTATGATTGCCGTTTGTTACTACATGGGCTTGGGGCAGCGTGACATCACCCACGACTGTGGCCGTGGGAAAGCCGTTCTGCGTGGTTCGCACTTGCACACGCACATTGCCCCCGCAGGCGGTGAACCATAGGTCAATGCCCGCAATCTGCGCGTCTTTATCTAAGGTGAAAGTTTGGGCCAGTGGGTCAACGTTAACCCACCAATGTGTGGTGGTGTAGCTCGTAACATCCTGTAAAACATTCACAACCAAGCTTCCTTGCCCTGTAAAGGTGGCAAAGCCGCGTGAGCCGCCACTCGGCAGGCCCATAAAATCTACACGTTTGGCCCCTGCGGGGACATTGGCGGGTACGATGAATTTTCCTGTAATTTTTCCGGTGGAATCGGCGTTTATAGTCATATTCAACTCCTATGCGCTGAGGGCGCTGGGTGTGACGTTGATGCCGTCAAAAGTGACAGATTGCAGTGCCTCGCCAGGGCCAAAGCCCGTACATTCAAAACGCACCTCAATAGGCCGCAAATGTTCAATTTTTTGTGATGATGTCCCCACAACTTGCGTGCCGGTACTGACAGAGGTGGCCGAAGCATTGCCCGAGCCCACGCTAAAAACTTGGGTTGCGGGGCTTGTCCATTGGCTTTGGGTTTCTGTCCAAAAGTCCACGGCGGGGGTTAGGGTGACATGCGCCGGAAGCGGGTCAAAAGCCCGATAAGGATTCACCGCCATGGAGCTTGTGCGTCGGGGTTGATTCAGCAAAATTATCGGCGTGTAGGCCAAGGCCGTGGGTTTGACGACATCCTGCGCCATAGACGCGGCAGCTCCGGTGATGGGCAGGATAAGCTCCCCATTCACAATAGCCGCCGTTTGGCTAACACCTTGATCGCGCATATCATCATTCAACAAGGGGTCAACAAACATCCCCACGCGCGCGCCGGATTCGCGGGTGAACACGTCCGCTTCCAGGCGCTGTCGGGCTACTTCGTTCAGCACATAGTCAATGCGCTGGTTAATGGCGCTGATTTCACTGAAAGGAACCACACGGATGGAATCCGTCACCACCTGCCGTGCAGGCCGCCACGTTTGATAGACCGTTGCCAAGGGGAGCAACATGCTGGGCACCATAGGGCTGCGGGGGTTCAGCTCTGAAGCTACCCCCTGAAGCCACTGAAACTGCCCGTCTTGGGTCAAGCACAGGCGGTCAAAGCGGGGCAAAGCCTGATTGTAGGTGACCAAAATGCTGGAACCTGCCACCGCGCCTTGCACGTCAAAGCCGTCCGCATCCTTGTTTTCAGGGCTGAGTGCGGTGATATAGTCATAGGTGCAATCATAGGTTGATCCGCTAGCAGGCTCGGCCCCACTGGGCGACCAGTCGATCTTGTCGCCTGTTTTGCGGTAGTCCGTACCCTGTGCATAGACGGTATTCCCCTGTTTGACTTCCACAATGCTCACCACAGAGGTGTCGGGAATGTCGTCCATAGCCCCCAGATAGGCCCCGTGTACAAGTGTCGCTTTTTTACGACGGGTCACGCGCAGGGCCTGCACGTTAAAAATGGGCGCGTGGGCCACAGTGATGCGCTGGGTGGCATCGGCACTTGCCACATTCACTTCGGTATCAATCAGACGCAAATCAGGCACGGGCGCGTACACAAGGCGGCGGTCGGTGGCCAGTTCCACGCCGTAACCGTTGACACGGGCACGCCCTGCGGAAACGCTGTAGACCTGTTTTGCCTCCGCAGTGTCTGCGGCTTGCAGCACGTTGAGACCGTTCACCACATAGGAACCGCCCGCCGTAGAGTCACGGTCGTAACGGGCAAGGCCCTGGGTGAAGCTGTCCAAAGTGGGCGGAGCTTCTTTAGGGCGGACAATGCCGTCGTCCACCGCGTACACGGGGTAAAATTCCCCATTTTTGCCGTCTTTATCAAAGCCCCATGTGGGGGTAATTTGCAAGCGCCACGCGCCGGGTTCGCCTTCCCCGCGTGAGCCAATGGCGGGATTATACAGGCTTTTGTCTTCCAATTCGGAAATAACGCTTTCTACAAGCCGAATGCCCACTACCACGGTGCCCGTGGTGGGGATGGTAAAGGTGCTGGCAATGACGCCGCGCACAGCACCAGCAATGTACACCGCACCCGCCTGAGCTTCCACCGCGCCCGTGGTGGGCTTGACCACTATTTGCGCGTCGCGGATGATATCGCCGTCATTAAACAACGCGTCCGCCATGCGGCGCATGCGGGTTAAAAACATTTCCTGCAGGTCATTGGTTTCCGCGCCCTGAATGGGATAGCCGTCACGGGCCAGCAGTTTTTCATAATTCTTTTTCTCGTCAAAGCGCAAATAATAATTATCAATCTTCATGGGCTACTCCTTAAAAAGGCAGGATAAATTCATAGGATTCGCGCACGGAAGGGCTGCGCGGGAATGAGGGGCGGACGATTTCGGCGGCGATGAGCTTGCCGGGATCTGCCAGTTCCGCAGGGCTAAAATAGCGCTGACCGGGGGGGAGGCCTTCTTTCAAGACCGTGCCCCCAAACAAGCCCATTTCACGGATAGTGGCGTTGGCAGCGTCTGCATTGTCAAAGTTCACCCGAAAATACACATAGGGAGTGGCGTAGCTCACTTGGGTATAGCGGGCACTCTGCACGGTGCCGTCGGGCAAGGTACCTATGGGGATGATAATGCTGCCCTCGGCATCGGGGGTGACAAAGCCGATGGTGGTGGGAATGCGTCGCCCCAGCTCATGGAATAAGGCTTCACGCTTGACAAGGCTGGGCAAGCTTGCCCCCTCGTTGTCCCACGCGGCATCGCCGCTGCCCCAGGCCACATGTAAAACTTCGTTGGCAACGGCCTGCGCGCAAAAGCTGCGGCCCGCGTCAGTTAAGGTTGCGGTACTCATAGTAGCTCCTTGTTATTTTTGAGGGTATTCCAAATGCCCGCCACTGGCGTGTATCCCATACGCCGCGCCACACAGCATTGGGCGGGAATACGTTGATGACTTGAGCGGCATGATTGCCTTCCCTGTTGTGCCCGCTGCTGGGAGGAGCGGGCCAAATATAGGGGGCCGTAGTCGTGTTGCGTACACGCATATTTATTTCGTCCACAACGCGTGCGTGCCGCTGGCAATGGTGCAGGCCGTACAGGCTTTCACCGTAGACAGGCGGATTGTTGATGGTGACCACTGTGGGCCGCCCGTAACGAGTGTTGGTATCGCCATAGGGACTTTCGCCATAGACGGCCTGAATGCGGGAAAGACTGTGGCGGCTGAAGTGCCATGCTGTTTTGGAAGGTTCAAAATGGACTTGCCGCAAGCGATAACGGGCAAAGCCGTGATTGCGGATAGGCTTGTCCGAATAGCAGGCATAGCCGTAGAGAAGGGTATCAAGGCGAAAGCACAGGGTAGCGCGCAAACGCTCCCACCCCGCGCACACGGCTTTTACGTCTATGCGGCTTTGTGCGCCCCGCTTATGCCCGAAAGACACGAGCACCGTATCACCCCCCGAGGGGCTACTCGGCACAAGAACACCGGAATACAGCGTGTAGTAGGCATCTGAATAGCCCCATGTGCCGCTGTACACGGCGGGGCGCATATCCCATACTTTGGTATAAATGCGCCACAAGCGGCAGCGGGCAGGCTGCATTTCTCGGGCGATACTCAGGATTTTTTGTACCGTGGGAATATCGGCAATCTGGGGCAGGCCGAGCTGATAGGTGGCCCAATAATCGCCTTCCCCATCCTCTTCAATGCAGATGTCACTCGACCGCGCGTCCTGCGCGGCACTCGCTGTCGCTGGCGATTGGCGTGGCAATCGCTGCACTCCCGCTGCGCGGCTCGGCACTTCCTGTGCCGAAGAACAGATGTCACTCGACCGCGCGTCCTGCGCCGTGGACACACCATAGCCGAACAGGGCCAGCGCCCGCTTGAGGCTGGCAGGCGTACCTTTTATGCGGTGCCACGGAATGGACTGGACAATCATTGCCGCCAATTGCGCGTTGGTGTGGGCGACCTCGCGGAAGTCCACGTGGAATTGCCACGCCAAAAGTTCCAATTCCGGCATGGACAAGGCTTTCAATCCCCCGCTGGCGTTGATGATGCGCTGCAAAGCTGGCAGCAGGGTAAAGGGAATCGCCTGTCCCGCCGTGAGCAACAGCCGAGAATACATGAGCAAATTGGGCACGGACTGCACCGTGCGTACCAGTATTCCGTCCAGCGAGGCCGCTGCGGCCTTAATGGTGGAATCTTCGGCGATGCTGCCCGGGAGCAGGCGCACAAAGGGCGTGTCGTACAGCCTAGTCATCTTCGATTCCCCACAGCAGTACGTTCACAGAACTTTCCCGCGCAATCTGACGCGGGGCGAGTTGCATAAATTCTGGCGCGCTCACCAGCACCCGCCTTGCGCCGGCCTGCTCCATGAGCGACACCAGTTTAGTGGGATTGATGTCCCGCCCGGGTACCGAGCGTTGCCACAGGCGGTAGTTTTCCACGGCGGCTTCCACACGGGCGGTGATGCTGCCGGACAAAGCTTCGTCCTGCCGGCGCAAGGCCCAAGACACGTTCAGCGCGTAGTCCACGGCTTCGGGCACGGCAACGATGACGGTATCGGTCAGCGGACGCACATCGTCGGCACTGACTTTTGCGCGCACTAAGGCCAAAATCTCCTCGCTGGGCAGCTCGCCGCCCTTGAGGATGGGGCGAATGTCCACCGTGCCGGGTTTGGGCGACCAGACCGCCGCGTCAAAAATATCCTGATGCGCCGTCATGGCCTGATAGCGGTACGCGCCCACTGGGCCAGCGCAGGTGAAAGCCTCGGGCGCAAGCTGGGCGCGGGCGCGCAGGCGCTCGTCATTTTCCACGTCCGCGCCGAACACGGTGGGGCTCATATTTTCGGTCTTGACGATGTAGGCCACGGGATCGATGAGGCGGTTAATCTGTCCCGCAATCAGACCGTTGAGGGCGGTGCCCGCCGTCTGGGCTTGCACTTGAATTTCCACACTGATTTGGCCCGCCGCAATGACCGCGCTTTCCTGCGTGGCGAACACGGCGCGGGAATCCCCGGTCGTAACGCGAGTGCCCGCCGGAATATGCACCGCAAAATCCAGTGCAGCCGCCAAGGCAAAACGCTGCACGCAGCGGGCCGCAGCATGGCCAAGGCGCGTGGTACCCGTCATCAAGGCCACTTCGTCCAAATGCCCGCTTTGGGCATGGCCCAGCAAGTTTTGCATCCCAGCCAAATTGATAACATTATTTTGCACACTGAGGGTGTAGGCCAAGGCTTCCAAAAACAGGCGCACCGGGTCACCTGGATAGAGGGTACTGCCAATAATACTTTCGTAAGTGCCGATGACGGCAGATTCCACGCTGGCAGGGTCAGTGTCGGCAAAAGATAATTGGCTCATAAAATAACACCTTCCTTAAGTTCAAAGGTGATCTTAGGATACACGCGCCCCTGCATTTCGTTTTCGGGCGTGGGCGCGTAGGAAATGCCCAGCACCCGCACGCGGGGTTCTTTGGCTTCAATGGCCTCGGTCAGCTCCGCCACCTTGCGGGCCACGGCATAGGGCGTGGGCGCGTCAATAAAGCTGCCCGTGCTGGCAAAGCCCCTGTCCAAGGGCGTGGAATAAGCCAAGGTGGTGATAATCATACGGATATTCTGCGTAATCGCGTCCATGCCCGTGGCGCCAATAATGATGCCGCTCGGCCCCGCGTCCTGCGGGGCACTCGCTATCGCGGGCATCGCTGCGCCAGAAAGCGCTGTCTCTGGCTTGCTCTCTGCCCGCTCCGCTGCGCGGCTTGCCGCCGTCCCTGGCGGCAAAGTAATGCCGCTCGGCCCCGCGTCCTGCGGGGCACTCGGCCCAAACGTCATCTCATGCATCACAAATACCTCTTGAATTTGAGGTTCACGTCAATGACAGCAATGCCGCTTCCGCCCGCGCCTCCACTGTGCCGTGCCGTTTCGCTGACGCTTTCCAAAATCATGTCGCCCCACGAAATGCCGCCGATAATCAGCTTTTCCACCTTGCCCGTGTGACAAGCGACTTCCAGCGCGTTGCATTCGGCAAGAGGGTCGACCCCAAAGGAGGCGTGAAAACGCACGGCAAGTTCCATATTGGGGAGTTCGGGGGCCAGAAATTCCAGACGCGGGGCCGCGCCAAGGACTTTGTGTTCCTCGTAACGGGCCGCCACAGAACGAGTGAAGGAGGACGGGGTGAGCACGCGATCCGTGCTGACGGAAAAGACGGTGTGCCCGAAGGAGCCTAC
>JAVVPD010000104.1:0-5209 GCA_036655975.1 Desulfovibrionaceae bacterium
TCAGCCGCCCGCCGGCGCGGCCCACAAAGAGGACACAGGGGCGGGGCGGGGAAAGGTGTTGGCTTGATATTGTCATAGGCATCTTCATAAAAATTATTGGTGTATACCGTTATTGTCGCCCCGCGCATACTCCCGCCAGCGCGCCGCTGGCAAAGGCCCAGTGCAGATTATAACCGCCCAAGTGTCCCGCCACGTCCAGCACTTCACCCGTGAAATACAGGCCTGGAATCTTTTGGCTTTCCAGTGTATGCGGGTTGATCTCGGCCACGTTGACACCCCCCGCAGCGGCTTCGGCTTTACGCATACCGCCCGTGCCGGTGGGAACCACAGTATGGACATGCACACTTTGTGCCAGTAATAGGCGGTGTTTGCGTGACAATTCGGCAACCTTGCGTTGAGCCAAGTCTATGGGGAGCAGGGCTTCCACCAGACGCTGGGGGAGGTGGCGGCTCAGCAGGTTTTTGACGAGCAGCTTACCGCATTCAGGGGCGTCCAGCAGGGCCACAAAGGATTGTTCCGGCAAAAAGTTGACAGTCAGCGGCATACCGGGCCGCCAGTGGCACGAAGCCAGCAGCGTTGCCGGCCCGCTGATACCTTGATGCGTGAATAACAAGGCGTCGGTGAAGCTGTGATTGTCGGCGCTGATTTCTACCGCAACACTGATTCCCGCCAGCCCCTGTAAGCTCCAGTTGGTGGGCATGGTCAAAGGAACCAGCACGGGGCGCACAGGGCAAATACTGTGTCCAAAGCTTTTAGCAAGGCGCAGCCCTGTATCTGTTGCCCCCGCCTGTGGCCATGCGGGGCTGCCCAAGGCCAAGACTAGCCGTTGTGCGGTATAAGTGCTGTGGTCTGTTTCTTGCCCTTCTGCATCCAAAAGGGTGCACTGCACGTGGAAAAAGGGCGTGTCCGCCGCTATGGCTTGGGCCTTGTCGACCCGGCAGCGCATGTGCCTAGTGACGCCTGCCTGTTTGATTTCGCGGCCCAGTTCGTCAATGAAGGCTTCCGCCGAGTGCAGCCCAAACAGGCGCCCGTGGTCGCGCTCTTCCCACATCAGATGATGCTGTTTCCACCACTCTAGCATCCGTGCGGGGGAAAAGGCCTGTAATGCGGGCCCGCAAAAATCCGCTTGTGCGCTCACATAGTCTTGCACACCGGCTTTGGAAGCATGATCCAGCAGGCTGACACGGGCCCCTGCTTGGGCGGCTGTGAGGGCACACATCAGGCCGGAGGCTCCGGCCCCCAGCACCAGCACATCGCACAGGTCTTCGTGCACTGCACTGTTCGAGCGTTTTTTTATAGGCACAAAATGTTCCGAGTTTGGGTCAAAGGTGATGCAGAATAGGAGCACGGTAAAAGTTTTTCACGGAAATGACAAGTTAGGGAAATATGCCACTGCTTAAAGCTTCCTACACCGCGCCCTTTTGGCTCCGTAATGGGCATGTGCAAACGCTGTGGCCGGTACTGTTCCGTCCAAAAGTCGCTGTGAGCTATCGTCGCCAGCGTATTGACACCCCAGACGGCGATTTTATTGATCTGGATATGCTGTCCAGCCCTCCCACAGGCACCGCGCCGCGCCGTGTGGTTATCCTGTCCCACGGTTTGGAAGGTAACAGCCGCCGTACCTATATGACCGGTATGGCCCGGATGTGCCACGCCCATGGGTGGGATGTTATAGCCCGCCATATGCGGGCTTGCTCGGAAGACATGAATCGTACCCGCGGCATCACCCATATGGGGGATACTGACGATATACATACCACCGTCTTGCATGCCTGTGCGCTGGGCTATAGTCAGATCGCTCTTGTGGGTTTCAGTATGGGGGGGAACCAATCTCTGAATTATATCAGTGAAAGCCCCTGTCGTATGCCCACGGCTGTGCGCGCTTGTGTTGCCGTTTCCGTGCCGTGTGATTTGGTCAGCGCCGTGGAAGTGCTGTCCCTGCCGAGCCGCCGCTTGTATATGGAATATTTTTTATGCACCTTGCGCCAGAAAATGCGGGTTAAAGCGCAGCAATTTCCCGATTTTCCCAGTGTGGCGCACCTTGCGCGCATGCGTACCTTTGCTGAATTTGACGGGCAGTTTACCGCTCCCGTCCACGGTTTTTCTTCCGCCCTTGAGTATTGGACCCGTGCAAGTTGCGCCCCGCATCTTCATCGCATCAGCATTCCTACTTTACTCATCAACGCGGCGGACGATCCCTTTCTCACAGCCCCGTGCTATCCTGTTGAGACAGCACGCACTCACCCCCTCTTGCATTTGGAGATTCCTGCTCACGGCGGCCATGTGGGTTTTGTGACCCGTAATCGCACTAATAGTTATTGGACAGAACAAAGGGTGGTCGATTTTTTGCGGGAGGCATTGCCTCCCCATGAATGTTGAACCTTATTGCGGCAGACGATGGTTTTTGGGAATATGGTGCATGGCAATGGAGGTATCAAGTTCCCGAGAGCGGGCCACCATGGCAGAGCCTTGGGTGGCGGCGGTGCCGATGTTGTCCATAAGGCGTTCATAGGCGGGAAAGGCTTGATCCGGTAGTGTGGTTACAAAATTGTGGCGGCTCATAAGCCCCAGCAGTGAGCGCATGGAGGCACTGAGCTGGGCCAGCGCGCTGCACAGGCCGGCGCGCACTTCCATTTCAGCTATGGCGGTGGGGGCTGAGGGGTCTGACGCAACAAAGGTATATTCTGCCAGAGGAACATCGGGCTGGCTGGGGGTCAATTCTTTGTTGGAAAGGAGGTTGGCAGCCAGTTGGGTGATATCTATTTTCATGGGTAGGCTCCTTTGTAGTCACAGGTTCTGGTAAAGTACATGCTTTTGATGCCAAGGCTTTGCAGAAGTCGTGCCATGCGGGTATTTATGGAGTAATATTTTGTAATATCTGTATATTATACTAAATATGAGGAAGGAACGAGCGCCGTAAAACTGACACTTTTCTAGAAAAATGATAGATTTTTCACAAAAAATACTCTAGTGCTGCAGTAAAGACATCTTGGAGGGGGAATCATGCCGGACTTTAGGGAAGTGGCTGTTGTTACAGAAGAGTATTTTACGCATTTGTTGGCAGATCGTCCGGCGCGGGCCCCGATCAAAGCGGTATTTGTGTGTCATCGCTTTGTTTTCTGGGCGTGTTTTGCCGCATTGATTGCCGAATGTGCGCGGCGTGGGAGCTTTGAGAGTACCGTGCTTATCCCTCATGAGGCACAGCCTGTGGAGGGCGGAAACACGCCGGATGTGGCCGCACTGCGTCACCTCGGGGTGCGGATTGAAGACATAGACAGCTATGACATGTCCCAGCACAAAGTGGAAATCGCTTTTTTTCAAACCCCCTATGTAGACGCGCGTGACGACAGGTTCTCGCCGCAGGTGCTGATGCTTAAAGGCATTCGCCCGGTGCTTATTCCGTATTGCACCGAAAGTTTGGGAGGCGGGGAATTTTTATACGCCTATTTTGTCAAGCCGCCTTTTTATTGGCGGGTGTTTACCGCCTCCGTATTGAGTCAGAGCTTGTACCTATGTTATCAGAACATGCCGGAAAAAAACGTGCCCATCACCGGGAATCCGGAATATGATATGGTGGTAGGGCAGGATTATACCCAGCTTGCCAAGTATCAGCGGATTAAGGTTGCCGCCAAAGGCCGCCGCATAGTATTGTGGGCACCGCATTTTTCCAGCGGGGAATCGTTGCGCTGGTGCACTTGGGATATCTTGGGCAGCGAGGTGATTCAGTGTATGCGCCGCTTGCGTAAGGAAGTATTTGTGGTGTTCCGTCCGCACCATTTTTTGGTACACAGATTTGCGGGCTGGCAGGCGGGGACAAAGCCAACCACGTCCGATGAGCTGAATATGTCCTACATGCACGGTGCCGGCAATTTTTACTTTGATTTTGACGGTCTGTGCATCGAAAGCGTGTTGGCCTGTGATGCCGTGATTGCGGATTGTTCTTCGCTGCTCGCCAAGGGAATGGCCTTGGCTAAGTCGGTGCTTTATACAGCGCGGGCTGAGAGCGACGGGGTGGGTTACGCGCAGCCCTTTGTGGACGAGCATATGCACACTACAGAAAGCGTACAGGGGGTGCAGGCATTTTTGGAGATGCTGCTTAAGGGAGAAGATCCCAAGGTGCCAGCCCCGCAAGCCGCACGGGACTTTTTTTGCGGCGCGGCGGATGGCAAGGCGGCAGTGCGTATTGCGGATTTGGTGGAAGAACATTTTAGACAGGGAACAGGGGGTGCGGTGTGAGGGCGATTCTGTTGTGTGCGGGGCAGGGAGTGCGTTTTCAGCCTTTGTCGCTGGTGCGACCCAAACCGTTGACCCCCGTGCAAGGCGCGCCCCTGGTTGAGCATTGCTTGCGTCTGTTACACGAGCACGGCGTGCATGATATTATTATAGTGGTGGGCTATATGCGGGAGCAATTTTCCTATCTGGTGGAAAAGTACGACGTTACCTTGTGCTATAATTCGCTTTATGCCACACATAACAATTATGCCTCTTTAGCCTGTGTGGCAGACTTGCTGGACGACAGTTTGATTATTGACGGGGACTTGTGGTTCACGAGTGACTTTTTTTCGCGTTTGCGTCCTGGGGTGTCCCAATTTGTGAGCCAGCCCACCACCCACGGGCTGGAATGGGAATTGAAAACAGACGCGGACGGACGCATTGTGGAGGTAGAAAAATGGATCACTACGGGCTACGGCATGGTGGGGGTTTCGTACTGGACGGGGAAAGCGGCGCGTCTGCTGGCGGCGGAATTGCTCCAATGTGCTTCAGATGCCTATTGGGAAGACGCTGCCTTGCGAGTTATCGCCCGCACCCCTGTGTATGTGACCCGCATACCTCAAGGTTTTGTGCAGGAAATGGACACGCTTAAAGATGCCATGGATTTTGAATTGTTGACCCATGAAGAGATAGCCCATTTGTGCAGCGTGGATTTTAATCCCGTTAAATTGAAAGGTTTAACCAATAATACGTGGTTAATACGCAGTGCGGATTACGTCTTGCGTACCTTGCGTATTCCGGGCAAAGGGACGGAAGCCTTTATCCAGCGGGAGCATGAGCCTGTGATCATCGCGCAGATTGCCGCGCAGGGGATCACGCCCGCCACGACTTTTTATCCCCAAGGCTTCAAAACCACTACTTTTTTAGATCAGCACCGCATCACTACTTTTCGAGATTTGCATGCGGGGCTGTACGCGCGTTTGGTGGCGGTGTTGCA
>JAVVPD010000104.1:5219-7185 GCA_036655975.1 Desulfovibrionaceae bacterium
ACCCTGCACCGTGTGGAGTACAGCCCCGTGCAAACTTTACAACCTGTATACATTGCACAAGATATGCTGATGTATGAGCAACAATCAGGTTTTGTATGCCCAGAACATGCCCGCGCGCGGCTGCTGGAATACGCGCGGGAATTTGACGCTGCCCCGCAGGTTTTGTGCCATCGGGATTTATTGCTAGAAAATATTTTGATTATCAGCGAAGGCACGGACATTCACGTACAATTGATTGATTTTGAATATGCGGGCTTCACACATCCTTTATGGGATGTTGCCAGCTTTATTTTAGAGGCGGATATGAGCATGGATCAGCGTGCAGAATTTGCTATGGCCTATGGGCTGCCCCCTGACGTGATTGCTACGGCGCTGGCGCGGATGGAAATTGTGGTGGACTATGTGTGGGGACTATGGGGGCTTGTCAACGGCTATGGCGAGTACGGGAAAAATCGTTTACATCGGGCCTTTACGCGCTTGAGCTTGGCGCACGAACCACGTTGCACGGCACATTGACATCTGTTGGGTCTTGCAGGCCTTCTTGCCGGAAATTGCGCCCACCTTCGTCGAGGCCGCGCCCCGCGTCGTAGACGCCGACAAGCTGATCGGTCACAGCGGTGTGGGCCGCACGGCGGGAATAGTTCAGAATATTACGATAGTCGGCCTCATAGCCGTGACCCTGCCAGCCGCCGCAGCGGGTGAGCACGAGATCTTGTGTAAGGCACAGGCACAAGGGATCGATGTTGCAGGGGCGAATCAAAGGTTTGCCCTCTTCCGGCACAGGCAGAAAGGGGAGAGGATGCGCGCGGGATACGTCAATGCGGGCAATGAGCATATCCGCATGGGGAAACTGTTCATAAATACTGAAGGCTTGTGGGGTGAGCGCGTTGTCGTCGTCCAGAAAAATAAGGCGTGCGCCACGGCTGGCTTTGAGTAAGGCTTGACGCAGGCCATTGCCAAAATCGTGATCTGCGGGCAGGTCAAAGTAGCGGACAGCACTCTGGCTGTGGATGCGTTTACCCCGAACGCCGTCAAAACCCACCAAAATTTCCACGTCAGCGGGCAGCAAGGCTGCTTGGGTTGCGGACAGCAGCACCGAATCTAAGGCCATGCCCAGCGCCTTGGGCCTGTCCCCACGGCTGGGGATGATGAGGGAATAGCGTGGCACGTTCATGCAAGCAGTATACGGGACACGCCCTACAAAGCAAAGCCGAATATTTTTCATTGCAAAATTATAATAATATAATAATACAATATGTTACATAGTGTGCAGGGTTTGCAATACGCGCCTTGATGGAGTACCATTTTGCATAGGTCTCACAACAATCATCAACAGTGCGAGGGTTTTTTATGAAGACGATCCAAAAGATACTGTGTGCGATCGACCTTTCCGAGGTAAGCGGTCAGATTGCGGACTACGCCGCTCTGCAAGCGCACATGATGCATGCTGAAGTGCACGTGCTTTATGTTGCCCCGGCGTTAAATCAATATTCTGATGCGGAAATGCCCTTGGCAATTATTAAAAATTTCATTGCTGAACGCATTGAAAATGCCGAAAAGGTGATGCCAGATTTTATGAAAACGCACTTTGCACAGGTGAACGCGACCAGTAAAATTATCAGCGGCTACCCGCCCGACGCCATTCTGGACACGGCTCGTGATGAAAACTTTGACATGATTGTCATTGGTACCCACGGGCGGCGCGGGGTAAATGCGGCTGTTTTTGGGTCTGTAGCGGAAAAAGTTGTCAAACAGTCGCGCGTTCCGGTGTTGGTTATCCGGCCTCAATAAGCCTACTGTACCGCAAAAACATATAAAAGGCGGGGCCTTGCGGCTCCGCCTTTTATATTAGCATTGTGCTTGATCAGTGGCTTAGTACATGCCACCCATGCCGCCCATGCCACCCATACCGCCGCCCATGCCACTCATATCGGGCATGGGAGCGTCTTTCTTGGGTTCAGGACGG
>JAVVPD010000105.1:0-7160 GCA_036655975.1 Desulfovibrionaceae bacterium
CGGCGTGGCTCTGCGGGTGATGAACATCAGCAAGACGAACATTTATCGTAAGTAAAGCGTCAATACGGTGTTATGAGGGGAGGCGGCTTAAAGCCGCCTCCCGAATTTGCTATGCGGAGAATTGCCATGAGCGAATACAGCTTTGATCTATATTCCAAAATTGTGAGCATCTGTGCAAATCTTCTGGTTCTGGGGGCGGTGACGCTGGCTATGTATATGGCCTCCCTGCAGCCGGAAACCCATTTGAGTGTATTTTGTGCGTGGTTTTTTGGTTTGCTGCTGCCTATTCTGGCGGGTGCGTGGCTATGTAAGCGAATATTGCGTCAACGCTACGCCGTGGTCGAAGGGGTGCAGGCTAGCAATGGCTTGACGCATGTGCGTTTAGCCGAAAAAATGTAAATATAAACACAAATTTTTCAGTGCGGACTGACACAGGCGTAGGCTGGCTTTGTAACTCCTTTATACGATGATGCTTTCTGTTCCCCCCTTTGACACCGCGGCGGGCTTTTGTTAGCCTATACACATTGGAAGCGCCCCTACGGGCTTAATAGGGAATCCCGTTTAAATCGGGAGCGGACCCGCCGCCGTATGCCGAAAAATGCCTCTTTTCCTTGTGTGCCACTGAGAATTGTTCTCGGGAAGGCCGAAAAGAAGGTCGGCAAGCCGGAAGACCTGCTTTCAACCATCGTCTAGAGGACGAGCCGCGACAACGGGCTTTTGTCGTTTGGCTGCTGTGAGGATTAATGCGTTTCCTCCTTTGCCTGCTCGTGGCAAAGGAGTTTTTTTTTACCCAAACACGAAAATCCATGCGATTTCTTGGAGGTTTGTATGCTTTCCACTATTCAAAAAAGGGACGGTGGGGCTGTTCCCTTCGAATCCTCCAAGATTTTGAATGCCATAGCCAAGGCTAACAAAGCCGTGGGTGAAGAGGAAATGACCCCCACGGATTTATTATTTGTCACCGAAAAGGTGTGCAAAATTCTTGAAAAGAGAGATTTACATCTTGTTGAGGAAATACAAGATGTTGTTGAAGAAAGTCTGATTCGCTACGGCTACGCTAAAACGGCTAAGGCCTATATTCTCTACCGTGCGGAACATACAAAAATTCGCAATGCTGAATCCTATCTGATGGATATTTATAAAAAACTTACGTGGTCTGCCGCCATAGAAGAAGACCTTAAGAGGGAAAACGCTAATATTGATGGCGATACAGCCATGGGAACCATGCTCAAATATGGCTCTGAAGGCTCAAAATTTTTTATTGATAATTATATTCTGCCCAAGGATGTGTCTACAGCGCACAGTCATGGTGATATTCATATTCACGATAAAGATTTTTATATGCTCACGGAAACCTGCTGCCAAATTGATTTGATTCCTTTGTTTAAAAACGGTTTTTCTACCGGGCACGGCTATTTGCGCGAACCTAATTCCATTGAAAGTTATTCTGCTTTAGCCTGCATTGCCATTCAGGCCAATCAGAACGAAATGCACGGCGGGCAGAGCGTCCCCAATTTTGACTTTGCCATGGCGCGGGGGGTCATTAAAACCTATGGTCAGGAATATACAAAATGTTTTGTGGCCTACATTCGCATTAAAGAAGACCTGAGCGCCGAAGAAGCCACCGCACACGCGCAGCAGCTTCGTGCCGTGGTGGGCACGGATATCCGCATGGGCGAATCGCAAGCCTACGGCGCGGAACTGGAAGCCTCCGTGCCGGAGCGGGAACGCGCGCGGGTGCAGGCCGCTCATGCCTACGCCGCTGCCGAGGCCCTCAAAACAACGAATAGGCGTTGTTATCAGGCTATGGAAGCCTTCATCCATAACCTGAACACCATGAATTCCCGCGCGGGCGCGCAAGTGCCTTTCAGCTCTGTCAATTATGGAACGGATACGTCTGCCGAGGGGCGCATGGTGATGACCAATTTGCTCAAGGCAACGGCAGCGGGGCTGGGCAGCGGGGAAACTTCTATTTTTCCGGTACAGATTTTTAAGGTGAAAAAGGGCGTCAGCTTTATGCCGGGCGATCCTAATTATGATTTGCTGCATTTGGCTATGCGAACGTCTGCCAAGCGCTTGTTTCCGAATTTCAGTTTTTTGGACGCGCCCTTCAATCGGCAATATTATCACGAAGGCGACTATAACAGCGAGGTGGCCTATATGGGTTGCCGAACGCGTGTGATGGGCAATGTGTATGATACGAAGCGCGAAGTGACCTGTGGGCGCGGCAATTTGAGCTTTACCACGGTTAATTTGCCCCGTCTGGGGCTGGAAGCCGCCGGAGATACACAGAAATTTTTTGCCCTGCTGGACGACACCATCGATCTGGTTTTTCGGCAGTTGCTGCACCGATTCAAAATTCAGAGCGCCAAGAAAGTGCGTAATTATCCCTTCCTGATGGGACAGGGTATTTGGCTTGATTCCGGCACATTACAGCCGGACGATGGCATTGCCGAGGTGCTGAAGCACGGTACGCTGTCCGTGGGGTTCATTGGTCTTGCCGAGGCACTCAAGGCACTTAGGGGCAAACACCATGGCGAAGACGCACAGGCGCAAACCTTGGGTTTACAAATTATTGGGCACATGCGCGCGCGAACCGATCAGCAGTCAGAAAAAACAGGCTTGAATTTTTCCCTTATTGCCACGCCGGCAGAAGGCTTGAGCGGGCGTTTTGTCAATTTGGATCGTAAAAAATACGGGGATATCCCCGATGTGACTGACAGGGAATACTACACGAATTCTTTTCATATTCCCGTACATTTTCCCGTCAAGGCTTTCCGTAAAATTCAACTTGAAGCGCCGTATCATGCCCTGACCAATGCTGGGCACATTAGCTATGTGGAATTGGACGGGGATACCAGCAAAAATCCCGAAGCCTTTGAAGCCATTATTCGCTATATGCAGGAGCAGGGCGTGGGCTATGGCTCCATCAATCATCCGCTGGATCGTGATCCTGTGTGTGGTTATGTTGGTGTTATTAATGATGTTTGTCCTCGTTGTGGACGGCGAGAAGGGGAAGCACTGAGCCTCGCCACCTTGGAGGCCTTGCGTAAAATTCATCCCGATGTGCCCCATTGGGAAAAATCATAAAGGAGATTGAGCATGTTTGTATTGACGCGTACTGATGACAAAAGTGTTGCCGACCTGCAACAAGTGGGCAAGAACGTGGGTTTTGAACGCACCCGTCGGATTACCGGCTATTTGGTGGGCACCTTGGACAGGTTTAACAACGCCAAAAGGGCGGAAGAAAAAAATAGGGTTAAACATGGGGCATAGCCCGCAGGGCGACCCGCTGTACACGCTTCGGGTTAACGGCATGGTGGAGGAATCCATTGCCGATGGCCCGGGGCTACGTTTTGTCGTTTTTACGCAAGGTTGCCCGCACCATTGTGGAGGCTGCCATAACCCGGATACCCACGCTATGGACGGTGGCTTTTTGCTGGATACGCGGGACATTCTGCGGCAATTTAGGGAAAATCCGCTGCTTGCGGGCATAACCTTTTCCGGTGGTGAACCCTTTATGCAAGCTGCGCCCTTGGGCGAATTGGCTGTGCGCGTTCGCGCTTTGGGTAAGCATGTGCTCGTCTACACAGGCTATGTGTATGAGCGCTTGCAGGAGCGGAGCGTACAGGAACCTGCCATTGCCAAACTTCTTGCACAGACAAATACCCTGATTGACGGGCCGTATGTGGCTAAATTGCGGAGCCTGGAGCTGCTCTACCGGGGCAGTTCCAACCAAAGAATACTGCATCTACACGAGTGATAAGCCTATAACATCGGTGGGATATGCCCTAGGCACACAAACGCCCTCAAAATCGTATTGTGCGGTTCCAAGGGCGTTGTGCGGTGCGTGAATAGTGTGAATTATTTCGGCATATGCCGGTGCATTAACTCGTCTCCCACTTTAGCCACTTCAGCCTTGGACACATTGCGGCTGGCAAGAATGCGTTCTTCCAAATCTTGGTCACAGAGGGCCAGAATTTGCGCGGCAAGCCACGCGGCATTGCGCGCGCCCGCCTTGTCGAGTGCCACTGTCGCCACGGGAAATCCGGGGGGCATCTGCACGGTAGCAAGCAGGGCGTCCATGCCGCCCAAGGAAGAGCCAGAGACAGGAATGCCGATGACGGGTTTTACCGAGCGGGCGGCCACGGCACCGGCCAGATGGGCCGCCATGCCGGCAGCACAGATGAATACTTCCACGCCTTGGCTTTCCAAATCGCGCACCAGCGCTTCGGTCCGTTCGGGGGTGCGGTGGGCGGACGTAACGGTGAAGATATAGGGAATATTCAGCGTTTTGAGCACGTCCGCACAGGGGCTGATGGTTTTTTCATCGGAAATAGAGCCGATAAAAATAGCGACCTTGGGGCGGATGCTGGCATGTTCTATATAGGCATCGTGCACATGGGCTAAACCCTTGTCGCCGATGTCCGTGCGGTATTGGCCCTGTGCCATGCGGATTTTTTTAATGGCGGCATAGGCATGTTTTTGGGCTTCTGCGAGGGTGTCACCCAATGCGGTGACGCACAAAATGCGCCCCCCACTGGCATGGAGTATCCCCTTTTCCAACACCGTGCCACTGTGGAAGACCTTCGTGGCGGGCATGGCATCCGCATCCCCCACGCCCTCAATGGTCATGCCTTTGGGATAGGCCGCAGGGTAACCTTCGGCGGCCAGCACCACGCCCAGTGCCGATTGATGGGAATAATTAAGGGCACTTTGGTCCAAGGAACCATTGATGCAGGCCAGCATAATGCTGGCAAGGTCGTCGTTCAGGCGCATGAGCAGGGGCTGGCATTCTGGATCACCAAAACGGGTATTATATTCCAGCACCTTGGGGCCGTTGGTCGTCATCATGAGGCCCGCATAGAGAATGCCCTTAAAAGGATGCCCTCGTTCGGCCATAACCCGCAAGATGGGCCGGATGACCAGATCTGTCATGACTTCCAGCATGTCAGAGGGCAGAATGGGGGCGGGGCTATAGGCGCCCATGCCGCCGGTGTTGGGGCCTTTGTCGCCGTCAAACACCGCTTTATGATCCTGTGCGGAGGGCAGGGGCAGCGCGTTGACACCATCACAGAAGCACAGGAAGGAGGCTTCCTCGCCGACGAGGAATTCTTCCACCACCACCGTGTTGCCTGCGGCGCCAAAGCTTTTGTTGATCATGATGTCGTCAAGGGCGTCTAGCGCTTCTTGTACGCTGGTGGCGACCACCACCCCCTTGCCTGCGGCAAGACCGTCGGCCTTAATCACGAGGGGGGCCTGTTTTTCTTCAATATACGCACGGGCTTCCGCATAATCGCTGAAGGCATAGCTTTCCGCTGTGGGAACATGGCCCGCTTCCATGACGGCCTTGGCAAAAGTTTTGCTCCCCTCAAGTTGGGCGCAATATTTTGTGGGGCCAAAGCAGGGGATGCCCGCGTCGTCCATGGCATCGGTAATGCCCATGGTCAGGGGCAGTTCCGGCCCAGGAACCACAAGGTTGATGTTTTCCCGGCGCGCAAAATCCACCAAATCGGCGATGGCGTCTGCCGCAATGGGCACAATGGTCGCGTCCTCAATAGCGATTCCGCCGTTGCCGGGAGCTACAAAAATCTCTTCCACCTGTGCACTTTGGCGAAGTTTCCATACCAGCGCGTGCTCACGCCCGCCCGACCCAATAATTAAAACACGCACATGAACTCCTTTGGCTATAAAATTGTATACAGTGTACTTAGTCTGCAATACACTTAGAATATTACCATTAAAAAATAAACGTGAAAGTATTCTCTTTTCATTAAAGGCAATTTGTGCTAGGGCACAACGTAGCCGCTCATGCGGCAAAAGGCAACCTATGAGGAAGGCGGAAATGACAGCGCATGCGCGGGACTTTATACCAAATTTTGATGACGAGCTTCTGTGTGCACAACAATTGGAAGGGATTCGCTGGACTTTGCAGCACGCGCTCTCTTCTCCGCAATATCGTGCCAAGCTCCAGGCTGCAAACGTGTGCGCGGCAGATGTCCGCAGCTTTGCCGATGTGCGTCGCCTGCCCTTCACAAGCGCCGAGGACTTGCGCGCTGGCTACCCTTTGCCCCTGCTGAGTGTACCGGAAGCAGATGTCGTGCGTATTCACGCTTCTTCTGGTACCACGGGCAAGCGTAAGATTTTGGCCTATACTCGGCGTGATCTGGAAACTTTTCATTTGCAAATGGCCCGTTGCTACGCCATGGCGGGGCTGACCCCACTGGATCGCATGCAGGTGGCTGTGGGCTATGGATTGTGGACTGCGGGCGCGGGCTTTCAGTTGGGCTCAGAGCATTTTGGCATGTTGACCATTCCCGTGGGCCCAGGCAATCTGGAAATGCACCTCAATCTGCTGGTGGACATGCAGGCTACGTGTTTTGGGGCTACCGCGTCCATGGCTTTGCTGCTGGCTGAAGAAGTGGAGCGGAACAATCTGAAGCATAAATTGGCCTTGCGTAAGGTCATTTGCGGCGCGGAAACCCGCAGTGAAAAGATGCGTATCAGCATTGAGGAAAAACTCGGACTGGAAGGCAGCTATGATATTGGCGGCATGACCGAAATGTACGGGCCGGGTACCGCCATTGAATGCGATGCCCATGCGGGCCTGCATTATTGGGCGGATCTTTTTTATATTGAGGTTCTCAATCCCGTGACCCTTGAACCCGTTGCCGACGGGGAAGTGGGGGAAATGGTTGTGACTTCGCTGCGTAAGGAAGCTGCCCCTTTGATTCGCTACCGCACCCGCGACTTAACCCGCATGATTCCCGGCCTGTGCCCCTGCGGCTGCAACGTGCCCCGCCACGACAAAATTTTGGGGCGCTCTGACGATATGATTATTTTTCGCGGGGTGAATGTCTACCCCGGTCAAATCATGGAAGTTATTGGAAATTTTAAGGAACTTGGCGGGGAATATCATGTGGAGCTTACCCGCGACGAACACGCGTTAGACCACATGCGCCTTTTGGTTGAACGCCACCCTGCGTGCACGGCGGGCGAGGATTCAGCCTTAGGGCAGAGCATTGCCAAAAAATTGCATAAAGCCCTGCTTGCCCGTGTGGACGTGCAGGTGGTAGATGCCGGTACCCTGCCGCGTACCTTCGGTAAGTCGAAAAGAGTGACGGATTCGCGGTAAAAATGTTTACATTGAGGGTGAGCAA
>JAVVPD010000106.1:0-7054 GCA_036655975.1 Desulfovibrionaceae bacterium
ATATGCTCTTTTTTATGAGGGGATGCTACCCCGCCCCCGTCTTTGAGGAAGAGCCGGAAGAGCCAGGAAAAGCCGAAATAGCGCGGAGAATAACAAAAAAACCAGCTGGCTACTTCATGTAACCAACTGGTTTTATTTACTTCTGGCGGAGAGGGTGGGATTCGAACCCACGTAGGAATTATTAGTCCCTAACTCGATTTCGAGTCGAGCGCGTTACGGCCACTTCGCTACCTCTCCGCAAAACTTGTTCTGCACAAGTAAGCAAGAGCTTATAGACTACTTTACAGGAAATAGCAAATTTTTCCCTACTGCTGAAGTACGCCTCCACCCCGCGCGGCGTGCTCAGTTCGTCTCAGGACAACTCGACCAACAGCTAATAGACCTTAGCTTTTAGTCTTATACTGCTTGCGCCATTCGTCCATAAACAACAGGCTTGTTTCCAGCCCCCCCAGTGCTCCGGTCTGTTGACGCAGGCGGGCGATAAGGTCTTCAAAATCGGCATCAGCAGGCAGGTGCACACTTTGGAGCAGGTGCGCCAATTCACGTTGCAAGGCTTCGGGCATGTCTTGGGGAAAAGCGCTTGCAGATCTGGGGCGGGGCCATCCGGGCAGACACTGGCTTACAAAATCTAGCAGGCTGCACATGCGCTGCTGATAGGTATGATCCCGCAACACCCGCTGGCGGGCGCGGGCCGCATATTCAACGCTTTCTTGCGGATGTCGTAAAAAATATTCAATTTTTTCATATAATTCTGTCACAGAACTAAAAGTTGCCAATTCGTCTTCTGCAAACAAGTCTGGCATGCACGCGCGTTTGTCCACCAATTGGAAAGCCTGCATGGCCGCAAGTTCAAAAGTGCGCGGATTAACAAAGTCGCCATGGGGCACCAATTCACGCGCTTGGACACTCGAGTGTAAATTAATATTAATGCGCGTAGCATTGTAAATTTTTACGCTGTCTTCAGCGCTGATCCGCGCCCCGCCCCTCTGTACATTACGCGCAAGCTGATTTTCACCGTCCCATTCTGTACCCCAGATTTTAAAATTTTGAGAAGCCAAAGGCCGGAAGGCCGCCCGCCGATTAGGATATCCCGCACCCAAAAAACCGATATCCGCCCCAAAAATACGCTGTTCCACCGGATTAAGTTCCAAGGGCTTATGAAATTCCGCTAATGCGGCCATGGGGAGGTACAGCGCATTCGGCTGCCCTGCCTGTGCCAGTTCCGTCAAAAAAGGCTCGCGCTGAATAATGGCAAAAACATCGTACAAGGGGGCAAAGGCCCGCCAATAGGTGAAAATTTTATAATCTTCCACAAACCACATGGCTGTAGGAATACCTTCACGCTTTAGACGGCGCAGCAAAGTTCGGCTCATGGGGGCTTGGGCCAAGGCCAGTACCAAATCAGGCTCAAAAGTTTCCACCTTGGCCATGATACTCTGAGAAATTACTTGTAGAAAAGCGCCTTCCAATTGTTCAAGACGATTTGCGGTCACACGTAGACCGTTCAATGCGGAAAAGGCCGAATGAAAGGCGGGGGCATCGAATTCTTCCACGACATGCCCGAGCGAACGCAGGGCACTGGTGCAATAACGCCCAATGGGTAAAGAGCCTCCGTAAAAGGGCAATACTACTAAAACACGAAGCCTTTCAGCCTTCATAGGCGTGTTCCTTCTACTCATCCCGCGAAAATGCTATCGCGTGGGGTCAGCATCCATTGGGATTCGTCATACAAAGTGTCCATGAGTGTTGCTGAAACCGCTCCTCTGACACCAACAGTCAGGGGAAGGGGGGGATCAGGCTCCAGATATTCTGTTACTACATCCCGTAATTGCTGACGTTCATCTGCAAACACATCCTGAGACATATCGCCCTGCCAATAAGTGCCCACGGTGTCTACAGTTGAAGAAAGCGTCATCAGGCCGGGTATAGGGGGCTGAGCACCGCGCAGCCACAACGCGCGGGAACCTTGGGGATGCACATGCGCCGCAAGGGATCGCACAAAGGCGGGGCTTTGAAAAACAGCACCGCATGCCACCTGCACTGGGCACGCCGCCGATTCCAAACACGGCGCACATTCTGCACACGCTTGCCACACTTGATGGCCCTCGCCATACGGTCCGGTTTCAAAACACCACGCCGATGATAAAAAGAAGGCTCGCACAGGCACGCCCAAGTGCGCCGCAAGATGCATCGTGCCCGTGTCAGGGCTGAGCACAGCATCAAGACCTATCAGCGCAGCAGCAAGCCCCGACCAATCGGTTTGGCCGACCAGAGAATGCACCTTGTCCAGCATGACCCCAGGAAGGGCACGTATTAATTGACGGGCTACGGATTTTTCGGCAGCGCTGCCCAAAAGATAGACAGGCACACCGCCCATGCTTTCAAAAGCCGTATGCACCACCTGTGCAAGCACGGGAATGGGCAGAGAACGACGTTGTTCCCGCCCAGCTAGCACCACCCCCAGGCCGCGCCCCTGCCCTGCTGCGGGCGGATTCACCCGTAGAGGAGCAAGAGGATGCATGGTAAAATGTGCCCAAAAATCCACTAAATTCAGCGGAGTACGGCGGCGTTCCTCCGCCCAACGAAAGGCCATACGCACCCACGGTGCATGCACCGGCTGATCTGCGTACATGGCATAGCCGTGCACAAGGGCTGGGTCAAATAGGCGGGCCACAGCCCGATTCAATCCAGAATGATTAATGTTATACACCTGATCAAAAGTCAATGCCCGCAGGCGTGCAAACACCGCTACATTATGGATAAAAGCATCCGTATGCGGCGCGCCGTGGGCGCACAGGGCATGCACATGGGCATAGGGATAGACCAAACGGGCCAAAGCCATCAGCGAGGTATCCACGCACAGATGCACCGTACCCCGCATACGCAGAGTTGCCATAAGCCGCTTAGTCTGAACAATATCCCCAAAGCGGGCCAGCTGAATAACAAGAAATTGTGCCATAGTTGCTTAGAAAACTACGCTAAAGCCGTACCTAGAGCAAGAGTGCACAATCGCCAAGATATTGCAGGCAGGGCTACCGCATCTTAATCTTTGGTAAAGAAGTGTGTTAACGCAAAATCCCAGTTAAGCTTCATTCTGAGTTGAGCACGTTTTACCGTCATTTTTTGCGGTAGCCCAAAGACGGGGGCAAAGTCTCTTTACAGAACAGAAGACAGGGGATAGAAGAAATACAAATGCCATCTTATTTAAAGGATAAAAGTATGAATGCGTATTCCACTGCCCTCACAGATATGGAAAAAACTCCTCGCACATGGCTTGTGACGGGCGTTGCTGGTTTTATCGGCTCAAATTTATTGGAAAAGCTCCTCAAGCACGGTCAACACGTTGTCGGGCTTGATAATTTTATGACCGGTTACCAAAAAAATCTTGATATGGTTCACGCCATTGTTGGCGAGGCCGCTTGGAAAAATTTCCGTTTTATCAAAGGCGATATCCGCGACCTTGAAACCTGTCGCACCGCCTGCACGGGCGTTGACCATGTGCTGCACGAAGCCGCCCTTGGTTCTGTGCCCCGTTCCATTGAAGATCCTTTACTGAGCAATTCCTGCAATATCGACGGTTTTATCAATATGCTCGTGTCTGCCCGCGACGCTAAAGTCAGTAGCTTTGTGTATGCGGCCTCCTCGTCCACCTACGGTGACTCACCGGGGCTGCCCAAGGTGGAAGATGTTATCGGCGCGCCCCTTTCCCCCTATGCGGTGACCAAATACGTCAACGAACTTTATGCCGATGTGTTTGCCCGCTGTTACGAAGGTTTCAACACCATTGGCATGCGCTATTTCAACGTGTTTGGGCAGCGTCAGGATCCCTTCGGGGCCTATGCGGCCGTTATTCCCCAATGGTTTGCCGCCCTGTTACGTAAAGAAACCATTTATGTAAACGGCGACGGCGAAACCAGCCGCGATTTCTGTTATATTGATAATGTTGTTGAAGCGAACATTCTTGCCAGCGTGTCCGCCCCCGCAGCCCGCAACAAAGTATATAATGTGGCTTTCGGTCAGCGGACCACCCTTAATGAATTGTTCGACCTGATTAAGGATGAAGTGCTGCGCCACAAACCCGAAGTGGCAGAGGCCAAGCCCTCGTACCGTGATTTCCGTGCGGGCGATGTGCGCCATTCCTTGGCGGACATCAGCCGGGCGAAAAACTTGCTCGGCTATGCGCCCACCTTTGACGTGCGCCAAGGCCTCCGCCTTGCGGGAGACTGGTACGCGGCAAATTTGTAGCCGAACACTAAAAAAATATCTTTTTACTTGACTCTTGCAACCCACAGTTATATACATTTTCGGCGTTGTGAATTGCCCTTGTAGCTCAGTCGGTAGAGTGCGTCCTTGGTAAGGACGAGGTCTCCGGTTCAATCCCGGACAAGGGCTCCATATATTAGTATTAGAAAGTCTCAGAAAGGCCGAAATTCCTGATAAAACAAGAGTTTCGGCCTTTCTCGTTGTCTCGTCTGGTCTCGCAAAGGTCAGAACCACCCGCATAGCGGGTGGTTTACTCTGGCCCTATAACGTTTTCCGGCTCTACACCAAAGACGGGGGCAAAGCCCATTTTCTTGAGTTTTCCGACACGTTCTCGATTCGATTTTTCAGCCATTAACAACACAGCACTCTGACCCGCAAACGGTAGTTCACCGAAGACACGCAGCACCTTCACTGTGACGGGATGGATTTTACCCGACAAGATGGGGAAAGTTTAAGCGCCTTCACGGACAGGGCTGTGTCCTCAGTCAATGCTGTGCTAGGGAAGATTTTGTGGATGAACTCCAGCGCGGCATAATCATTCTGGTAGCATGAAAACCCGCGATACTCGCAGCCCTTCGGGAAACCAAAAGGCTGTGCTATGTATGGGACTCTTTAAAGGTGAGACAACAAGTCAAAATACATCGACTCTTGCCGCCGTTGTGGCTGAGGCTCTTTCAGCAAGTGAAAGCCGTTTCTTTTGTAAAAAGTAAGTATCCTTGGGTTGTTATATGCGTCAAGCGTAATATATCTACAACCTGTGCGATTATCATAAAGCATAAAATCCTTTATCATTGTAAGCACGTCAGTCCCAATCCCCTTGGACTGATAATCATAACGCACACCCAATCTACCAATCTTGACAGCTGGGGGCGTCTTATATGGATAGCCTTGGCTTTGAATTTTTAGCGCGTCATTCTGGAGGGTGAAGAATGCGAGTGGTTCTCGTGCAAAGATAGTTTCTGGAAAGAACACACCATAGGTCACAGCCATTTTATCACGCAGATGCCTTTCGGCATCGTCTCTGATAAAGTCATCAAGGTCATGGTCATCATCGTCAGGGCCGCAACAAGAAAACCCCGTGAAGACCAAGAAGTCTGTCACGGGGCGTAGAATGTATTTTCCGTTATTGTACAGGTTTCTGCTCACGTTCAATAAGTCTTTGCTTAATGGCGTCGAGTTCATTTTTGTTATTTACCTTTGGAGGAGGAAAAGGCATGGGGCTGTTTGCAGCCGCGACAAACCTTTCAGCGTCCTTTCCTCGCAAGGCTGGTGTAGGTGCTATAGGTCTTGCCATGTCCGCTCCTCCTTTGGTTTTGTAGGCAATGTTCGCCATTCGTTACACCTTCCTTATAGCCACACATTGGAGTAAAGGCAAGGGAGCAGGAGAGGTTTGTAGAGTATATGGGGGGTGAGATACCACAATAAGCACCGCCCACCGCCACACCCATGCCCCTGCCCTATGGTGGGGGCTTGCCTTTTTCACCCATGAAATCGTTTCCAAAAGAGAGTGACCCAGCCTATAGCACAACGAGAAATTTTGGGGGTATATTTGGGGGTATCTGTAAAATAGAAATTCATTAACATACTGTTTTTAAACTAGAAATAAAACGTACTGTATCTCGGACAAGGCTCCATATATTAGTATTAGAAAGTCTCAGAAAGGCCGAAACTCCTGATAAAACAAGAGTTTCGGCCTTTCTCGTTGTCTCGTCTGGTCTCGCAAAGGTCAGAACCACCCGCATAGCGGGTGGTTTGCTCTGGCCCTATAACGTTTTCCCCAGTTCATGGTATTAAAACTCGTATCGCAATATGCCAGCTACGCCGTGTGCCGTGCTGTGCTCTGAAGCTTGAATGGTGTAATTAATCCCAAAGGATACATCGCCTTTTTTAACATCAAAGCCCACGCCGCCGCCATAGGAAAAATCGTCCATAACACGAGTGGACAAGTCGGCGGTGGAATCAAGGCCAGGAACACGAACCCTGTTTTTGGCCTTCACGTCACCAGCGGCGGGCGTTATCTGCAAATCCATCTGTGGCTTGAACGTCCAGCCAGAGGTGCTTTCAAACTCTTTGGAAAGCGTTACACCAAGGGGGAAAGTTCATATATTCTGGAAGCTTTCTTCTGCACTAAACACTGTGCCGCCGCTTTTGGCATCATAACTGTCTGTTTTTAGACCAGTGTAACGGACGCTTACATGGGGAATGATATCCACAGCACTGGTGCTGAATTTATATTCGCCACGCAACCCTGCTGCAAATGCAGAGCCTGTAATGTCCGATTTGATATCGCTCATTTCCATGCTTGTGGACAACTCTTGTTTCACCTTGTTATAGGTGCTGGTATAGCCAATATCAGCTATCAGTCCAAAATTATTATATGTCCAACCGCCATATGCATTTACGCCCCAAAAATTGAAGCTATTATCGGTTTTGTTGAAATCGCCCTGCGATTGTGCATAGCCGCCGCCCAAATTAAGAGACAGTCCAAAGCGCAGCATATCGTCAATAGTATAATCCGCACCAATGGCAACACCGCCCAAATCGGACGTATACCCTGTTTTAAATTCGCCAGCCTTCATTCCCCACACATTGTTGGACTGGTACAGGGGCATGATCCACAAGCCAAAGCCTTTTTGTGCATCGCCTGCATTTAGACCCGTGCTGGTAAGCTCACCATTGACCGCCACAACCTGTGGTTTTTGCGCCTGCAAAGGGGAAACCATAGAAGTGCGCGCCAAGGTGGCTCCTGTAGCCGCAGTGACGGCAGACATGGTAACACCCTGTGTTGCAG
>JAVVPD010000107.1:0-6989 GCA_036655975.1 Desulfovibrionaceae bacterium
CAGGTTTCCCGCGCCTTCACTTATTTTTCTTGGATAAAATTGCGGAGGTCGCGGGAGACTTCAAAGGTACGCAATTCAATGGCGGCGGCTTTTCCAAAGGCGGACTCAGGGGCTTTGGCAACTATTTGCTCCAAAAGAGCCTTGGCCTTGCTATTATTCCCCAATTTACGATAGAGGCGGGCCTCGCGGAAGCGTAATCCGGGATATTCCGCCGAGTCTTCGGGCACAAATTGATTGTAGCGTTCCACCCATTCCAGTGATTCAGGAATGCGATTTCCCACTTCGGTGATATCCATAAGCGACCCCATGGCTTCCTTAATGCGATCCGGGTCAGCCCTATCAGACCGCTCGTCCTGCAAGCGTTGGAATCTGTCCAAGGTATCTACATTGTAGGTATAGGCGGCCTTAATATCACGGCGGCGCTCGGCATCCTTGGCAAGAAAATAGGTGGCGTAGGCCTGTTCGTACAGCGGAATATCATTACGCGCCGCCAATTTTTGCCACAAGGGCAAGGCTTTCTCTGCCAATCCCAAATTTTCTGAAGACAAGGCCAAAGCATAGTCGAGTTGTGAACGCATATTGGCGCTCATGGGCCAATCTTTAACCACTTCCCCCAAGTCAAGCAAAGCATTCCAGTCGGCAGATTGCAGATATTTATTGAAAAAAAGTGTAAAGGCATAGTCGCTGTACACGGGATTTTTGGGGGTCTTCAAAAATTCTGAAAGCAATTCCAGCGCTTTTTCATCGTCTCCGCGCTCAATATAGCCACGGGCAAGGGCGTGACGCATGTTGGGGTCGAGCTGCCCGTAACGTTCGCGCACAAGGGGAAAACCGTTCCAGAGAATAAGAATACGCCCATAATTTTCTTCAGCAAGCGCATTTTTCAACTCTTCTTCAAAAGCACGCATAATCACCAGACGGGCTTGCTCCACATCTTTGTGCTCAGGATAGGCATCGATAAAATCTGCGGCAGCCCCCATAGCGTCGGTATATTCTTTATTCCATAATTGCCAAATGGCAAGTTTAAGACCTGCCACGACTGAACGCGGATCTTTAGGATAGTCGCGTATAAGCTCTTTATAGATAACAGGAGGCTTGGGCGTACTGGACAAAGTAAACACACGAAACATTTCTTCAAGAGTAATAGGAGTATCGTGGATACCCTGCTCCACCAAACGCAATAAAGCCACAGCGGCCCCGGCGGAATGCGGATAGCGAGAAAGAATTTCTTCAAATATTTCTCGCGCAGCGGGGAGCCTGTCTGTACGCAGGTACAAATCACCAATATTTGCCAGTACCTTATCATTATTTTTTGCGGTGGGCACAAGATTATAATACAGCCAGTACAATTGCAGTGCGTTTTCCAAGTTATTCATGCGGACTTGGCTTTCAGCCAGCATGGTCAGGTAGGTCTGATCCTGCACATAATAACGGGGCCAACGTTTATCAATAAAGTCAGTGATAACAGCCATTTTATCAAGATCATTTTCGGCGTATAACGCGCGCGCCAATCCCACAGAGGCTTCACGCAGCACAGACGTTTCGGGATATTCCTGCAAAATTATTTGTAGCGTCTGCACGGCCTGCGCGCTTTTGCCCGCCTGCACTTGGGCCAGACCCAAATTTTTAAAAGCTACGGGAACATTAATATCATGGGGGAAACGCCGTTTCAAAGCTTTGAAATAGCCTTCAGCTTCTGCAATGTTGCCCACGTCTAGATGAGCCATACCCAAGCGGAACAAAGCGTCGGGCACACGGGTTGAACGCAGATTCGCGTTCATGGCTTCACTGGTGGTAGCGGTAATGGGATCAAAACCTTCAAGAGCTTTACCCGCGTATATTGCCGTTGTGGCATCAGCAATATGATACAAAACCTTTTCATGCAGCACGGAACTGAGGGCTAAACCTTTCAATTCCTGCAAAATAGGCAAGGCCTCCGTAAACTGTGATTTGTCCATTAAGGCTTCTGCTTCCGCCAACATTTTATCCGGCTCCGGCGGTTTGGGGACGGCTTCGCCTTTTTCATTCACATACACCACAGCACGTGTGGCATTCCCCTGCACCACAGTCCCGTTGACACTTTTGGGCGGGGAGGCGGCTTGACGCGTTTCGTTCATATTCTGCGGCGAATTGTCCGTGGCTGTGCTTGGGGCGGAAACGGCAGGAGCGGGTAAAGGCAATGCCGTAGCACTCGGTGGGGACGCAGTAGCATTTTTGACTGGGGCAGGCGGTACCACCACGGATTCTGCAACAACTTCTGCCACGGGTGCGGCGCTTGGGGGCACACCAAGGGGGGTAATGCCCTGACGCACTTCTTGCTTGACGGGGGCTTGCGCGTTGGGAGGCAGGGAATCGCCTTGTGTAGGCTCGGCAGAAGGCGCGTTGGCCTTTTCCGGAGCCGCCACCGGTGGCGACACCGCCATGGGCGGGGGCACAGTCACGCCTATGGGCAAACGGGTAGACAAGCTATCCTCGTCTCCCCACGCTTCAGGCCCATCACTATTGACCGAGGCTCGAATATTTTGGGGTGTCAGAATGCGGCCCCGCCCCCCTTCCGAAGGCGCGAGCGAAGGGGGCGTGGTGGCTTTAGCACCATCGCTGAGTGAGAGTACCCCCTTGACCATATCTGTCAAAAACCTGCCAGCGCTTTCGCCCAGTTCACCCGGTGTCACTGGAGGGGCTGGGGGCAGGCCCACCGGTGAGGGAGGCAATGTGTTTTCCCGCAATGATCCACTGGAGGGCATTTCGGGCAAGGCACTGTCATCCCCGCCACCATGAGCCACAGGCACCGGAGACGGTGCGGACGCATCCTCCACCGGAATTGCGGGAATTGCGGGAACTGCGGGAAGAGACGGGGGAATCAGGGCCAAGCCCTTGGCATTTGTGGGTCTTGATGCCGTATTCCGCACCGGAGGGGGCGAAACCACGGGGGTGGCGGGCACGGAGGGCACAACATTTGCCGGCGGGGCTACGGGGGCCTGAGCTACCGGAAGCGCCTGCGTAGGCGTATTTTTGGGTTCTAAATTTTGTGCAGCGGACGCAGCTAAAGCTACAGGGCGGGCAGATGCTGGAGCTAATTGCCCCGAGGCTGTCCAACGCGCGCCCAGAAGATCGGGAAAAATATCAATCACAATCTGACGGGGCGAAGGGCGGGTCACCATATAACCGAAGGCAGAATTGTGCAGGGACAGTTCAATATCATTGCCCCGCACGTGCGCGTTCGACACCAAATTTGTCACCCCCGGCGCCGGCCCGCTCAATGCCAATGGCGCCGGCCCTCCCCTCAAGCCCAATGTCAGGGCATGAGTACCTGTGCGCCCAAAAGAGCGTTCTTTTTCGGCGGAATCCAGCTGAATGGTCAAGCGTTCCCGCCCTGCTGCCAAGGCGCTCCACTGCCACGTAGCGGCGTGAGCCTTATCAGCAGTAGGCAGCAACAGGCAGGCCGTATACAGCAGAGCCCATGCCCCTGCGCGAAGATTTCGGACTGAACCGAAAGGAAAAAAAAGTTTCACGCTATTTTTTATGCAAAAATTGTTCCTTACCTCGCCCACCTAAGCCCAAGACTGCCAGCATGCATCAACCACTCTTCTTTTTGAGTTTTTCAATCAGGGTTGTTCGCTTAATGCCTAACAATTCCGCTGCCTGATTCTTCACGCCGTCAGATTGATTCAAGGCTTCTTCCAACAGACGTTCTTCCATAGTGTCCAAAAATTCTTTCAGACCCATCTGGTGTTTGCCCAAATCCGCCAAAGTTGGCCACACAAAGCCCTGACTTGTGCTGACAGGGCAGGGCAAACTTGCCGCCGTACAGGGCGTGGGGGACGGCGTAGGTTCGGGCAAATCGGCAATATCGCCCACCGCATCCAAAATTTTACGCGGCAAATCCAAAGGCGTGACCACATCAGCGTCCACAAGAATACTGAGGCGCTCCATAAAATTTTCTAATTCGCGCACATTGCCGGGCCAACTATAGGCCGCCAAAATTCTCCGGGTGTCATCCGTCAGTGCCAGAACAGGGCGTCCTTTTTTTTTGCAGAAACGCTCCAAAAAATAGGCCGCCAGCAGCAATACATCACCACCCCGCTCCCGCAAAGGAGGCAAGTGCAGCGGAATAACATTGAGCCGATAGTACAGGTCTTCGCGAAAACGCCCCTTGGCGACTTCTTCTTCAAGATCGCGATTGGTGGCCGCGACAATGCGTACGTCCACTTTTCTGATACCAAAACCGCCCACCCGCTCAATTTCTTTTTCTTGTAACACCCGCAAAATTTTCACTTGCAGGCTCAAATCCATTTCACCAATTTCGTCCAAAAAAATACTTCCGCCGTCGGCCATTTCAAAGCGCCCTGTCCGAGTACGGATGGCATGGGTAAAAGCACCCTTTTCATGCCCAAATAACTCTGATTCCAACAGTTCACGAGGAATTGCACCGCAGTTGATAGGGACAAAAGCTTTGTCCGCACGGGTGCTGTTGGCGTGCAAGGCCCGCACCAACAGTTCTTTGCCTGTTCCCGATTCACCCGTCACCAGCACAGTGCTGTCTGTGGGAGCCACCTTTAATAATACCCGAAAAACATCAGCTAATGTTGTGCTTTGCCCAATAATGCCGCTAGTATTGAGTTCCATGAATCCTCCCCAGAACGAGCGCGCCCCATTGTTCCCCACACTTGCATGCGGGGCACGAATAAAGACTGAAGCTCCAAGGTGTCAATACACTGACATCTCAAAAAAAGCCAGAAAAAAACTAGACATTTTTTCAATTTATTGGCGCTTATTATAACCAACGCGACAAAAAAGCGGGCAATGTTCGCGTCTGTATGCTGACAGTGGCCCCCATACCCAAAAACATATCAGGCCCGCCCCCCTCATGCGGAAGCAATTTCACCCGCACAGGGATAAAGCCCGCACTCTGGGGGGGCTGGCCCTGCTTTTTACTGGCGGGCGCTTGCAATAATTCCATAATCGCCGCCGTGGCGGGAATAATGGCTTCCACCTCGCCCTGCAAGCGCTGCTCCGCATAGCTGTCAAGACGCACTGTGCACGCTTGGCCGGGGCGAATGTTGGTGATGTCCTTTTCTGGGAACACCGCCAGAATCCATAAATCCTCGCCTGTCCCAGATTCGGAGGAAGGACGCAACGGCACTAAGTGCACTACCGCTTGTCCACGCTCAACCCTTTGCCCTGCAACAGCCTGCACCACCGCCACACGCCCCGCCACGGGAGCGGTCAAAACGCTCACGTCATCAACAGGAGACGCCACGGGCAGACGTGTTTGCACGGTCTGTGAAGCCGGAGAGCCGGTATTCTGGGCACGATATTGTTCAATTTCCCGCCGCACCCGCTGCAATTCCCCTTCCACCGCTGTGCGTACCCGGCTGGCTTCTTCCGCTGCGGTACGGGCATGCTCCATGCGGGCATGGGCGGCAACTTCGGCTTGCTGCACTTTTGCGTATGCGGCCTGACTTTGTAGGCCTTGCGCGTCCATGCTTCGCACCGCCAACTGTGCCTTTACATGAGCAGCAACGCTATCTTCAATTATCTTACGACGATTGCTTTCTTCGCCACGGGCCAGCGCAATGCGTTGCACCATGGCAGCTTCCGCAGCTTCCGCACGGGCCACCCGCTCGGCGGTTTCTTCCATGGTGGGAGGACGCAAGCCCTGCACATTTTGACGAGCTTCCGCCAACGCGTTATGATAACTCGTCCCGCTCAAACGCACCAAAGGCTGCCCCGCCTCCACGCTTTGACCTACTTTTACAAGAACCTGCGTGACAGTATCTGTCATGCGCGGTGTAACGGTATAGGTACGCCCATCAACCATGGCGGTACTGGCATTCACAACACCTGCCGTCCACCACCACCAGCCGATGCCCGCAAATATTATACACAAAATCACAAACAGCCCTATTCCGCGCGCCCAACATGGCTTGCGAGGGGGCTTGACCTGCGGCCAATCCAGTCGTATTCCCTGCTCACTTGATGCGTTCATAACTCTACCTCACAGTCACAATAAAATGCATTTTTTATGCCAAAAGTTCAACGCGACGGAGCTTTCATGCGTATATCTTTTATTCTCACGCTATGTATGCTGCTGTGCAGCACTTTTTTGACCGGTTGTGCCGGAAAAACCGTTGACGTGGTGCAGCCCAAGCAATTCAAAATTCTGGCTGACCATATGGGGAAGGAGCTTATAGCTCATAATATTTTGGACGAAAACGGCTCCTACGTTGCCCCAGCGTTTTCGCAGGCTGGCGATAATTACGGACAACACTTATATAAAAGACTCTCCCCCGCATTTATTTTTGAAGATACCGCCTACGGTATGAATGCGCCCACCTTTGCGGGGAGTATAAGCCCTTCAGATAGAGCTAAAGTCGGTGAAAATGGCTTTGTCATTAAATATTTACAAAGAACCGTCACCGTAAATATGATTGCCCTCGTGGACTGGGACGGCGATGGCACAAACGACTGGCTGATCTCCTGTCTGGTGGAGCCCCACAATGGCGCGCGCACACGCGACTATACCATTATAATCCCCAATCCCAAAAACGAAGGCCCCCTACAGGCACGGGTTATTGGCGTGTATGAATGCTTTGGACTCGCCTGCACCCTGTATATGCGCGAAAGCGCGGCGCCCACTCCCACAGGGCCGGAACCAAACATAAGCGATACTGTCCCAGGCCTCAAACCTGTGACCCTGCCCCCCGGTAGTGCCGTGCCTGCTGACGCGAAAGAAAACCAACTTCAAGAGCGTAACTTGGACTAACAGGACAACACCAAAATCCTAAAGTGGTAATATCCTATTTTTATAAATAATTTTTAATAAAAACACAGTAACACGATAAAAAAAATATAAAACTGCAAACATTTGTTGACAATCACACCGCGTAGAGGTAGATATCTCCTCGCGTCGGGATGTAGCGCAGTCTGGGAGCGCACTTGAATGGGGTTCAAGGGGTCGAGTGTTCAAATCACTTCATCCCGACCAG
>JAVVPD010000108.1:0-6958 GCA_036655975.1 Desulfovibrionaceae bacterium
GCAGCAGGGCCTAGCGTGCCTGAAGAAGCCCCCGCGCCCCTGCACGAACCTGCACCGCTTGTGAAGCACCAAGAGCAAAACACGCAATTCCCTAGCCTTGAGGCACTGGAACGCGAGCTTTTGCCCCTGCCCGAAGAACAGCCCACCCCCCCCGAAAACAGCGCTCAGATGGACGAAGTGCTGGCTGGTGGAGGCTTTATTTCTGAAGACGAATCCCAAAATGCGGGACACAAGGTATGAAACTGCCACCGCAAGCCTGTTCCGCGCTGCTTAAAGACCATCGCGCCGCACAAATTTTTGGCAAAGTCAACAAAGTTGTGGGTCTTGTGGCTGAAGGCAGTGGCTTAAAAGCCCCCCTTGGCGCGGTGTGTCACATGATCCCCGAAGAAGGTGCTGCCGGTATTGCCGTTGAGGTGGTGGGATTTCGTGACGGGAACCTGCTTTTTATGCCCTACGGAGATATGCGCGGCATCCGCCCGGGCAGCCTCATCCGCAACTCTAGCTTGCCTCCGGTCTTTCCGGTAAGCGCGGGCTTACTGGGTCGTGCTTTTGACGCCTTTGGCACCCCCCTAGACAGCGGCCCCCCCGTCAGTGCCGCACTGTTCGCCTCGCCTCTGACAATAACCGCGCACAGTCAGGCCCACTATGAGCGCCAGCTAGAAGCCCAAAAAGCCTATCTGCCCCCTTGGCTTCCGCAGGCACATGAACAGTGGACACCGGCTATGGCTCCCCTCTACACCGACCCGCCCAGCCCTTTGCAGCGCCCGCGTATTACTGACCCACTGGACGTAGGGGTTCGGGCCCTCAACGCCTTGCTGACGCTGGGCAAGGGGCAGCGCGTGGGCATCATGGCCGGATCTGGCGTGGGCAAATCCACACTTATGGGTATGATGGCCCGCTATACCAAGGCGGACGTAAACGTGATCGGTTTGATCGGAGAACGCGGGCGGGAAGTGGTGGAATTTATGGAACGCGACCTCGGCCCTGAGGGCATGGCGCGCTCCGTGCTGATTATCGCCACCTCCGACCAATCACCACTGGTACGTATGCGGGCGGCCTACGCTGCCACGGCGGTATCCGAATTTTTCCGCGACAAGGGCATGGACGTATTACTCATGATGGACTCGGTGACACGTTTTGCCATGGCCGCCAGGGAAGTAGGCCTTGCTGTGGGCGAACCGCCCACAACCAAAGGCTACACCCCCACCGTTTTTGCCCAATTACCCAAATTACTCGAAAGAGCTGGTCGTTCCGATAAAGGCACCATCACCGGCATTTATACCGTTTTGGTGGACGGAGACGACTTTAATGAGCCTATTGCCGACGCGGTGCGCTCTATTTTGGACGGACACATCGTGCTTACCCGCGATCTGGCAGATCAGGGGCACTTTCCCGCCATTGACATTCTGCGCTCCATCAGCCGCTTGCGCTCCGATATTTGCGCCCCAGAAATTATTCAGGCTGGGCGGATTATCACCCGCCACATGAGCACATACCACAAGGTTGAAGATATGATTAACATTGGAGCCTACGCACAAGGCTCCAATCCTGATATTGACGCTGCTATTACGATGATGCCCCGCATTAACAACTTTTTGCGCCAAGAAGTTTCCTTACAGCAGCCTCTAGAAGTGTGCATGGAAAACCTTGTAACACTCGCTATGGGATAAAAAAAGCCTGCTATACTTCACGCACACAGGCTTCGTACACAGGCAACTAGAGCATCTTATTTTGCCACTAAACCGCGCCGTTCCCACAATTTCATATCCCGCATTTTTTTACGGCGTTCACGTTGTAACGATTTGCACACCAAGGGCAAACCCTTTTTATAGCCGTGCTTTTCTCTGTATTCAGCAGCGGTTAACCCATGTAAACTCAAATGCTTTTTAGTCAAAATCCGAAAAACTTTCCCGCATTCTACGCAAGTAATGGATTTTTCTTTAATGGCCTTCTTTGGATCCATTGAAAATTCTTCTACTTCTTCAACAGGAGCCACGCCTTCATCTAACTGGCGTATATTCTCAGAGAGTTTTTGCACCATTGAAATAAGTTCTTCTTCACTCATGATACGGACACTTGCTTGTGCCTTAACTATTTCCAGGGCTTCTTTGATATGGTTTTCCACGTTTTGCCTCCATTATTCATAATAAGATACTATCTTGTTGCCTATACAGATCACTTGTGGCACTTATACAAAGGAGCTCGTACTAATGCAAGTAAATTATCAACTCTAACTATAAATACAGTAGTAGCATTTTACAGTACATAGACAGTTCTAGAAGTATATATCTGGAATATATAAAAAATAACCCCTAAAGTACAACGCCTATTCCACAATCCAGCTACACTTTATCTACAGAATAACGTAACACTACCGGAACACGCCAGCCCGTGCCAAAACACAAACGATTCATCCGTAAAGGCATAGGTGCTTGGCGTCTTTTGAATTCCGCTCGCAAGAGTTTAGCGTACACATCCCCTTCCAAAGAAAGCCCTTCACCCTCTGCATCAGGCGCGTCTTCCTCTCCTTCATGAAAGCTCAATCCGCTCATCAGTTTATCAAGCATGGGGTCAAGTATGTCATAGGGGGGCATACTGTCACTATCCAATTGTCCAGGCCGCAATTCAGCCGTTGGCGGTCGATCAATAATTTCTTGGGGAATGGACGCAGACGGCCTGTCACTGTTATACCAGCGGGCCAGACGATACACATCTGTTTTGGAAAGGTCGCCAAGCACCGCAATGGCCCCCACAGCGTCACCGTACAAAGTGCAATAGCCCATGGCGGCTTCTGATTTATTCCCCGTATTCAACACGATACGCCTTTGGTAATTTGCCAGCGCCATCAAAATATTTCCTCGGATACGGGCCTGAATATTTTCAAAGGTCAAACCGGGCGCTTCCAAACAGTTTTCCGTAGCAATGCCGAGCACGGGGCATAAAACTTCTTCAAAAGAACGCATCAAAGGAGCAATAGGAATGGTATGAGTGGAAATACCTAAATTTTTTGCCAATTGTAGCGCATAGTTTGTGGATTCTTGACTGGTATGGGGCGAAGGCAATAAGACCCCCAGTACATTTTCCGGCCCTAAGGCCTCCACCGCTACAGCAGCCACCAAAGCCGAATCCATTCCGCCAGAAAGCCCCAAGACCACCTGCGTAAAGCCACTTTTACGCACATAATCGCGGGTTCCCAGTACTAGAGCCTGCCAGCAGGCTTGTTCGGCACTGACGGGCAAAAAGGGTAAAGGCGCAAGGGGCACACCGCTGGTGGTGTCCAACATGACAATATCTTCAGCAAAGGTTTTCCCACAGGCTAACAATGCGCCTGTAGGACTGAACACCAAACTTTGCCCATGGTACACCGCATCGTCATTGCCCCCCACCACATTGGTGGAAAACAAATGCACATGGTGCCGCGCCGCCACATGGGACAACATATTCTTACGATTACCTTCATCGCGCATATCAAAAAAAGAGGCCCCCAGATGGATAATGGCATCCACCCCACGGGCGACCAATTCCATTAAAGGATTGTACGCGTTGACATGGGATATTTTCCAAAACGAATTATTGCCCCAAGTTTCTTCGCACAAAACCACCCCAAAACGCCAGCCTTCCAGAGTACTCAGCCCACAGGACACCCCGCGTTCAAAATAGCGGGCGTCATCTCCCGCTTCGCCATGGGCGTGAAACACCTTGCGTGAAACCACGTTGGCAAGGCCTCCTTGGAGTAAGACTGCCGCGTTGGCGGCAGTCTTACACAAGCCAAGGGCGTTGGGAACGGGCGATCCCACCAGCAAAGCCGGGCCTTGGGCCATACTTTTTGCCATTTCCGTCAGCTTGGCCTGACACGCATCAACAAAAGATACCCGATTCAACAAATTGCGGGGCATAACTCCGCTCAAGGCCAGTTCAGGTGTCACGCACAGGCTTGCGCCCTGCTCTGCGGCCACATGCGCCGCCGCGAGAATCCGTGCGGCATTGCCGTCTATATCACCGGCAACGCTGTTACACTGGAGAATGGCAATTTTCATATATCTATATCCCTTATATTATACATAACCGTACAAAGGCCCGCCTTTAACCGCAAGCGCGTCAATGCTGCGTTCCGTTTCAGGGTCGTCTTCTAGCGGCGGAGCCTGAAAAGCCTTCAGACGCGCGTCCACGATCAGCACATCACAGCCCCAATGCTTGGCATGGATTGTAGCGCCCACGCCATAGCTATCGGTAGCGGGATCAGAGCGGGTAAAGCTTGTCCATAAAAAATTATTCCAATTGCGGGTGGCAAAAACGGCATCGTCCACAACGACCACCAGCCCCCACGTATTTTTGTCCGGCAAATACGCCAGCGCTTCGGCTAATGTGTTCATGGCGGGGTCTTGCTCGCCCCGATGCCCGCAATGCTTGGGGCCTTCAAGTACCAAAATACCCGCCGCCATCACATGCGGACGCGCAAAACCCTCGGGCAAGGGTATCTGCGGGGGCAAGGCCGTTGCCAATGTGCGTTTGACAGAACCGGCGGCAAGCCAGATAAGTTTAGAACCTGCGTTAAGCGCCGAGCCTGTATAATCCAGCGTGTCTATAGTGGTGCGGGTTATAAAGTGTAGGTCACGCCGAAAATCCGTGCGTTCCAGCATATGCCGAAAAAAGATCGGCACATCATGCACATTGAGCTGTTGATTATCTTCATGAGCCGCCATGAGCACATATTTTGCCAGCGCTGTTTGGGTTGTGCCCAGCACGTTCATGGCACAGGTCAGCAATTCTTGGGGTTCACGTTCTACAGCGTCGGGCACATAGCGTTCACTGCCCACAGCCAAGAGAAGTGGATGCACCCCCGCCGCATCCACGGCATGCACGGCGTGTACCCCTGAAAATACCTGTGGCACCAATTCAGCGGTCAAATCATGGATGAATTCGCCAAACATGGTGTCTTCTTGCGGCGGACGCCCCACCGAAGTAAAAGGCCAGATAGCCCCAGGTCGATGGTACACAGCATCCACCCGCACGCAGGGAAAATCGTGCTGCAAACTGTAATAGCCCAAGTGATCCCCAAAGGGCCCTTCGGCTTTGCGCTGTGGAAGAAGCGTTCCGCTGATGCAAAAATCCGCATCTGCTAAGACGGGCAGTGCCCCTCCCGTGGGGCGTACAAAGGGCATACGAAAGCCGCCCAATACTCCGGCAAACAACACCTCCGGCAAAGCCTCGGGCAAAGGCATCACCGCCGCCAAGGTCATGGCGGGTGGGCCGCCCACAAAAATATTTACCCGCAAGGGCTGGCCCTGCCGCAAGGCTTCAGCGTGATGGTCGGCAATACCGCGATGAATTTGGTAGTGCAAACCCGCTTCCTGATCCGTCACATACGCATTTCCGCTTATCTGTACTCGGTACATACCCAAGTTGGAGGCACTAAAGCCCCCCAGCCTCTGTGGGCCTTGCTTATCTTGAGGGGACATTTTTTCCGTGTACACCAAGGGCAAAGTAATGAAAGCCCCGCCGTCCATAGGCCACGATGTCAATTGCGGCAATTGGCTTAAGCTTGTCCGGCATTGCAGCACAGAGCCTTGCTTCACGGTACGGGGCCACATATTCCACAGGGCCTTGGGCAGACCAAGAGAACGCACCGGATGACGAAAAGCCGCGCGAGGGTTCGCCTTAACAGAAAAAAGATGCTCCACCAAGGGCAAAGTATCCCGAAAAATATAACGGATGCGTTCTTTTGTACCATACAGATTTGCCAACATGGGGAAAGCACAGCCCTGCACGTGAGTAAACAGCAAGGCAGGTGCCTTACGCCGAAAAGCTCGGCGCTGAATAGCGGCTATTTGTAAAAAAGGATTCACAGGGTGCGTAATACGAACCAATTGTCCGGCTTGCTCCAAATCCGCCACACAGGCTTCAAGTGTACGATGTACCATGAGATTCCTTTAATATCCGTATTGGATAGAGGCAAGTTGACGCTTGCCGTCCAGATATTCCAAAAAATGTTCCAAAATTTGACGGTGGTCAAAGGCCATACGGTCAGGCAGTGCGTCAAGGGGACAAAAAGCCGCGCTGGCGGCATCGTCCCCCGCGCACAGGGCCTCGGGATGGGCCGTACTGCCCACAAATACCAAACCAAGGTTATGATGACGCGGGTCACGAGCGGGATCAGAATACACGCCCAGCAAACCCGTTAATTTGACCGTCAACGATGTTTCCTCGTGCATTTCACGCACAGCGCCGGCTTCGGCACATTCGCCTTCGTCTACAAAGCCGCCGGGCAAAGCGTAGCCATAGGGGGGATTTTTCCGTTCAATCAGCACCACACCCCGTGGGGGATGATAAATGATCACATCCACTGTGGGCGAGGGATTGGCGTAGCTGACAATTGCGCCTCCACAATGGGGACAGGGGGTACTTTTTTCCATACATATTATCCTTCTGCAATCACACGGTACCCTGCCGAGGCAAGTTGCGGCACGGTGATAGCGCCCGGCCGCAAAACACGCAAAGTTGGCTGCGGCATATCCTTCACCAACTCGACCAGCGTTGAAGGCGCATTGCCCGTAGGCTCGGGGCCGTCTAGTATCATACCGTCAACAGCGGACAGCAGGGCAAAGTCCAGACTATTCACCTTGGTCACCGGAGGCCTGCCACTGATATTGGCACTACTAGACACCAAGGCCCCTCCCAAAGCGGAGCTCAACACATGGGCCGCCGGATGTGAACTGATCCGCACAGCAATGCGCCCCGTGCCACCAGTAAGCATGGACGGCACATGGGGCAGAGCGGTCAGCAGCAGGGTCAGCGGCCCCGGCCAGAAGCGTTCCACCAAGGCCTCAAATAATGGTTCCCATACGGCTAAAGCCAAAATTTGTGTAGCATCGGCCACAATGACGGGTAAAGGAAGCTGGACGTTACGGCGTTTGACCTGATATACCCGCGTCACCGCATCAACATCACAAGCATTACA
>JAVVPD010000109.1:0-6954 GCA_036655975.1 Desulfovibrionaceae bacterium
TTAGCTATTTTCAATAGCAAAATACTCTAAAGCATTTTTGATTCCAGACGCTCCCACCGGCGCTTTACGGCGAAAATAAATTTCGCCAGCAAAATGCTCTAATCACAGCGCTGAATCATGTAGGCCATGCGGGGCGGCCACGCCCGTAATTTTTGCTGCCGCACAAGAGTGAAACCGTGCTCCACCGCGCATGTCTTCACCTGTTCGGGAGTCATGCGGAAGGTATATTCCGAAGCACGCCGCTGCCCCACAGGCAGGCGCAAATCCTTGGTATGATATTGGTTATCAGGCAAAGCATTATAGGCGGTGCTGACCACATCAAACACAATATAACCCTTAGGGTTCAGGCACTTTCGGTATACCGTCAGGAGCTGCCCCAGTGAGCTGCCCGGAATGTGGTACAGCCAATTCACGGACAACAGCGCGTCCACTGCGCGGGGAGCCTTGAGCGGTTTTAAGGCGTCGTCCACAAAAGCGTTAACGCGGGCATGCGTATATTCGGCCAACAGATGGCACATGTGGATAGCCGAAGCCGAAATATCATTCCCCGCCAGCTTTGAAAACCCTTGCTGCTGCAGCCACAAAAGATTGGCTCCGCTGCCGCAACCAGCCTCAAAAACATAGGCTGTGTGCGGCAAAATTCGGCTAATCCACGCGCACGGCACACATACATGGGGCCGCCACGGCCTTCTTTGGATGGCGTAGGTATGCCAACTAGACGCTTTTGAAATAAGCGCACACGAGCGTATGTGGGCCTTCGGAATACGCAAATAATGACGAACACCAAGTAATCCCTGAATATAACACAAAATTTTATTAAACATGACCGATTATCCTCCATGGCATCAAGCCCGCAATAGGTAAGGGATTGTGCACACACATGCCCATACACATATGCAACACAGAAAACTCTTCACCACTGTGAATAAAAATTACAGCGGGAACAGTCTTGGAGGATGTTCTATGGAATACTCAAGAAGGGAAAGATACACCGGAAACGACTCTGGCGCAGAAAAAGTCGGGCGTGCACTGCACTGCGGAGCGTAGGTAATGACATCGGATAAGGCATTCAGATCATCATGCGCGCTCAGATGTTCAACAGCGTTAGCATCTTGCGAATGCTTCATGGAAAAAGAGGCTGTATGCGTAGCAAGATCATTTACCGTTGCCAGCACAGAGGCCGCCAAAAACACAAGCCCAAATATGAGTACGACACAACGGAACGCACTCTTACACTCTTGTACTTTGTGGATACCCAATTTCCATGCGCGCACAATTGACAACCTTTGCTAAGATGCTGCATTATTTATGTCAGGTAAATCCAGTACCGTCAAGTAGATCGTGCAATATATATCATACGCACAGGAGATGACCGCATGAGCTAGCCCACGAATCGACCGAGTATCGACCATATGCCGTGCTCGCCCATGCGGTCAATATAATGTGTTATTGACAGGCCGAGAACGCGAAAGAGGGGCAGCCCCGCCTATTCCGCGCGCATCGCGTCCATAAAGCGTGTTTTCAAACTTTCCAGTTTGGTTTGGGCGTCGGCCAATTCAGCCACGCGGGTGCGGTCACGGGCCACCACTTCAGCGGGAGCGCGGTCTACATAGCTTGCGTTGGCAAGTTTGCCGTTTAGGGCGCAACGCTCCTTGTCTACCTTAGCCAATTCCTTGTCGAGGCGCTGCACTTCGGTGGCAAAATCCACGGCTCCGCTCAGGGGAACAATCAGTTCACAGCCCTGCACCACATGTGAGGCAGAAGCCTTGGGCGCTTCCACATGGGCGTCCACCACAAAGTCCTGCAAGCGGGCCAAAGCCATGACGCGGGCGGCGCTGGCTTCAAGCACTTCTTTATGCCATGCGTCCACAGGACGCACCAGCGTGTGCAATTTGGTGGAAGGGTTGATGTTTAATTCGGCGCGGATGGTGCGTACCGCTACCACGATTTCCTGAATAAATTCCATGTGTGCCGCTTCCTGCGGGCGTACACAGGTGGGGCGGACGGGGGGATAAGCTTCCCGCGCGAGATCCGTGCCCGCGCCACCGGGCAGAGCCTGCCAGATTTCTGCGGTTACAAAGGGCATAATCGGGTGCAACAGGGTGAGCATTTCGCGCAGCACCAGCCACAAGACATATTGGGCCGCCGCCTGTTGCTGCCCGCCCGCCTGCATGTCCGGCTTGATAAGCTCCAGATACCAGTCGCAAAAATCGCCCCAGAGGAATTTATAGCCCAGCTGGGCGGCATCGTTAAAGCGATAACTGTCCACTGCGCTGTCCATATCCGTTTTCAGCATTTCCAATTTGTGCAAAATCCACTGATGGTGTGTGCCTTCAATACGGGCTAAATCTACGGGCGCGGGGGCTTCTTCCGGCAAATTCATCAGTGCGAAACGGGCGGCGTTCCACAATTTATTTACAAAATGGCGGTAACCCTCAATGCGGTCTTCGGACAGGCGGATATCACGCCCCATGGCGGCAAAGGCCGTCAGCGTGAAGCGCAAAGCGTCGCAGCCATATTTTTGAATCATCGCCAAGGGGTCGATAACATTCCCCGTAGACTTGGACATTTTACGGCCCTGCGCGTCGCGCACCAAGGCGTGTAGATACACATGATGGAAAGGAACCTGATCCATAAAATGTAAGCCCATCATCATCATCCGCGCCACCCAGAAAAACAGGATATCAAAGCCCGTTACAAGGACGGAGGTGGGATAAAAATCTGCCAATTCTCGGGTTTTGTCAGGCCACCCCAAGGTGGAGAAGGGCCATAGGGCGGACGAGAACCACGTATCCAGCACGTCGGATTCCTGCACCAAAGCTGTGCAACCGCAGGCACAGGCGGCGGGGGCTTCTTCTTCCACCATCAAGGCCCCGCATGCCGTACACGTCCATGCGGGGATGCGGTGACCCCACCAAATTTGGCGGCTGATGCACCAATCCCGAATATTATCCATCCAATTATAGTAGGTTTTTTGCCAATTTTCGGGAAAAATCTGGGTTTGTGCGGGCACAGCGGCACGGGCACGGGGGGCCAGTTTGGTGGCTGCCACGAACCACTGCATGGACACATGGGGTTCCACCACGGTATGACAGCGGTAACAATGGCCCACACTGTGGACAATTTCTTCCACCTTTACAAGATCGCCAAGGGCGTCAATGTCGGCAACAATGGCGCTTCGGCAGTCTTCCTTGCTCATCCCCGCATAGGGGCCAGCCACATCCTTCATCACGCCCATGTCGTCAATGGCCTGAATAAATTCTAAATGATGCTTCTGACCGAGGGCCCAGTCATTATGGTCGTGCGAAGGAGTGACTTTTAAGGCCCCCGTACCAAATTCCCTATCTACATAACTATCGGCAATAATGGGGATTTTACGTTTAATAATCGGCACATAAACGGTTTTTCCCACCATGTGGCTGTAGCGTTCGTCTTCCGGATGCACGCACACGGCGGTATCGCCCAGCAGGGTTTCGGGGCGGGTGGTGGCAATGGTGATGCTGCCCGAAGCGTCCGTCAAATGATAGCGAATATGCCACAAATTGCCCTTGTGTTCTTCGTGTTCCACTTCGTCGTCGGCGAGGGCGGTATGGCAGCGGCTGCACCAATTGATGATGTAATCACCCTTATAAATGTAGCCCTGTTTGTATAATTCTACAAAAACTTTGCGTACAGCCTTGGACAGGCCTTCGTCCATGGTGAAACGCTCACGCGTCCAATCCACGGAGGCTCCCATGGCCCGGATTTGGTCTAAAATGCGGGTGCCGTACTCTTCGCGCCATTCCCACACCCTTTCCACAAATTTTTCGCGTCCGAGATCGTGGCGGCCCTTGCCTTCTTTGGCTAAGGCGCGTTCCACCACGTTTTGGGTGGCGATTCCTGCGTGATCCGTGCCCGGAACCCACAACACCTTACGCCCTTTTTGGCGGGCATGACGGCACAATACGTCCTGCAAGGTCAGGTTCAAGGCGTGGCCCATATGCAAAGCCCCGGTTACGTTGGGCGGCGGAATAACAATGGCATAGCCTTCCCCCGGCGCGTCCATGTCAGGGGTGAAGGTTTGCGCGTCTTCCCAGTGGGTGCGCCATTTTTGTTCCACATCGTGGGGTTCGTAGCCTTTGGGAAGAGTATTTTCAGACATGCTTGCTTTCTCCAAAAAAGGTAGGAATACTTCTGGTTCCGGGTAACGTGTTTCACGCGGCCCCTAAACACAGACTTTGGGATCATGAAACAAAAAAAGCTCTATATTCTGTGGGATGAAGCCCATATTTGGGGACTGATCGCCTGGCGGGCTATGGTCGCCATGGGCATCCCGTATCAACTGATTAAGGGTAAAGACATAGCGCACGGGGCCCTTTCTGGCAAGTCACCCTGTCTGCTGCTGGTTCCTGGCGGATCTGCACGTCTGAAGGCCCATTCCCTTGGCGCGCTAGGGCGCGAAGCCATCAGCCGCTATGTGGCGGAAGGCGGGCACTATTTTGGTATTTGCGGCGGGGCGGGGCTTGGCTTGTCCGATTCCGACGGACTTGGACTGTGCCCGTGGAATCGCGCGGCGTATACCGACCGCCTGCAACATTTGGTGTCCGGTCATGTGCTCGCCGCGTGTGCGCCGCATCCTCTCGCGCCGGAGACAGGCCAAGATCTGCCCTTGCCGGTGTGGTGGCCCGGACGTTTTGATCCTCAGCCTAACAGTTCTGTTACCGTGCTGGCTACTTATGGTGGCCCTGCCGAGGATTTGTGGGTGGCGGATCTGCCTTTGTCATCATTGCCGGACAATGTGTTTGGCGAATGGCAGGCCCTGTATGGAATCAACATGCAACCGGATTTTTTGCGTGGGCAGCCGTGCGTTGTTCATGGCCTGCACGGGGCGGGGACGTATACCCTGAGCTATTCGCATCTGGAAACCCCGCATTCGCTCGCCGCCAATACTTGGCTGGCGCATTTGCTGCACACGCTGGCGGGCTTTGAACCCCAGACCACCAGCACCCCCCCATGGCCCGTGGAACAACAAAGCCCCGTTTGGCCTCACAATGATGACACCCGTCCCTTATGGGAAGCCCGCAAGGGCGTACACGATCTGCTGGCATTGGGCCTGACCCACAATCTGCTTTTTCGTCGTACCGAATGGCTGTGGGGCTGGCGCACCGGCATTCCTGGGGCGGCCCTGAATAATTTGTATGCGGCCCTATGCACCGCTTTGGCTTTGCCCCCCACGCCAGCAGCCATGGCCTATTGGTACCAACAGCGTGAAGGTTTCTGCCGTGCGCTGGACACCTTTATCCCCGGCACCGAAGGATATTTGCTGGCGGAACGCCTTGCCACCACCCTTAACGCCAGTCTCCCCGATGCGGTGGACAGGCACGGCCTCAAGGAGCAGCGCTCGGCCCTGTTTGGCCCTCCCATGAGCGGCGGAGGCGTGTATAAAGAATTGCTGACCGTGGCGGATGAGCTGATATTTTTACTGGGGTGAAAGGCCTCTATTTTTCGGGTCGATTATTCCTTGGAGGCAAAGAGAGTATCTTTATAGCCCTGTTGGATAGTGTCGATTCCGTGTTGGAGATTTTTCGCCAAGGTGTTCTGAAGCAGGTCTGCGTCCTTATTGTGCATGGCCTGCAGCATCGTATAGTGCTCTTCCAATGAGTCCATACACACATGGGGCGTAGGTAGGTAGGCGCGTAAATAGATTTCTACAGATTCTAAGACTTTTTCTGCGGTTTGTGAAAGGTAGGGCAGCCGCGCTATGGCGTACAATTCTGCATGGAATTTGCGGTCGAGGGGGATAAAATTGCTTTTGGAAAAATCGTGCATTCCCGCGAGGATTTTTTCTAGTTCACGGAAGTTTTCTTTTGTGGCATAGCGCATGGCTTCATGACAGAGGATGCCTTCCACTTTCAGGCGTACTTCAAAAATATGGTGTACTTCTTCCATGGTGGGCGGCACAGCCACAACAATCCCCCTATGGGGCAGATTACGTACAAGACCGCTGCGGTCTAGACGCATAAAAGCCTCGCGTATGGGCCCGCGCCCGATCCCCACTTCGCGTTCCAATTCCGCTAAAGTCAGATGCTCACCCGGTCTTTTCTTTCCCGACAAAATGAGATCACGAATAATGTCACAGGCTATCTGAGATTTTATGGGAGCCTTGAGCATAGCTATTCCAATTGTGGATGTTTGAATGTCGTTTGAGGGATACCCTTTTTATGGCTGGAAAACAAGTTGTGCGCGTATGCGCTTCTAAATATTTTATGTAATATGGATATAGCTACATAAAAATTTTACATAACATACTAAAATTAATATTATTTATATATTTTATAAAATAAATTTTATGTAATCTTGACAAAGTTTCGCTGTCTCCTTACACTTTCTTTACGGCGTTTCTGAGAGAATAGCTTGCCCTGCAACACCCAACGTGCCTTCGCCCCATGGAGAACCGTATGCTGCACTCAACGCTCAAGATGCTCAACCGCACAGAAGAAGTCCTCTCCTCCACCCTCATGATTTGTATGGTTATTATTATTTCCGCACAGGTATTTTGCAGATATGTATTGCAAAATTCGTTGGAATGGTCCGAAGAATTAGCGCGCTATATTTTTATCTGGGCGGTGTACTTTGGCGCAAGCTATGCCTTGCAAAAGGACAAGCACCTCGAAATAACCTTGTTACGCCATTACCTACCTTCCCCCTGGCAGCGCAGGCTGGTCGCACTCGCCTATGGCTGTGTGCTGTTTTTTTGCCTGTACACAGCTTGGTTCGGCGGGGTCATGGTCATCGACATCTACGCTTCCCAATTACGCACGCCCGCCATTGACATTCCTGCCTTTTGGTTTTGGCTGTGTATCCCCATCTGTTTTGCGCTGATGGCCCTGCGCGCGGGGCTGAAGCTTTGGGAATTGTGCCTCAACCCTCAAAGTGTTTTACCCCCCACGTACTGATACCACAGGAGAATCACCA
>JAVVPD010000110.1:0-972 GCA_036655975.1 Desulfovibrionaceae bacterium
GCGAACACTTTAACCTGAACCTCAAATTTGTGCAGGCCCAAGAGCGCTTTTTGTCCAAACTTACGGGCGTAAGCGACCCAGAAAAAAAGCGGAAAATCATTGGGCATACCTTTATCGAAGTCTTTGATGAAGAAGCCAAAGCCTTGGGCACGGTAGATTTTCTGGCACAGGGGACTTTGTATCCCGACGTTATTGAATCTATTTCGCATAAGGGGCCCAGCGCTGTTATTAAAAGCCACCACAATGTGGGCGGCCTCCCCGATACCATGAAATTAAAGCTTATCGAGCCTTTGCGCGAACTCTTTAAGGACGAAGTTCGTAAAGTGGCGGCCGAGCTTGGCTTGCCAGACTTCATCGTGTGGCGGCATCCCTTCCCCGGCCCCGGCCTCGCCATCCGCGTGATAGGCGAAATTACCGAGGAACGCTTGGAAATTTTGCGCCGCGCCGACAAAATTGTGCAGACAGAGTTGAAAGATTCCGGCTGGTACCGCAAGGTCTGGCAGGGTTTTGCCGTACTGCTTCCGCTGAAAACTGTGGGTGTTATGGGCGACGGGCGTACCTACGAACACGTTATTGCCCTGCGTGTGGTAGACAGCGTGGACGCTATGACCGCCGATTGGGTACGCTTGCCATCAGAAGTGCTTGAGCGTATATCTAGCCGCATCATCAATGAAGTAAAGGGCGTAAACAGGGTTGTTTACGACATTTCCTCCAAACCCCCGAGCACTATCGAGTGGGAATAAATATATGTTTGGAATCGGTAGCACAGAATTATTGGTAATTTTTGTCGTGGCCCTCATTGTGTTGGGCCCCAAAAGTATCCCCCAAATTGCGAAAACCCTTGGCAAAGCCATGGGTGAATTCAAGCGTGTTTCTACAGAATTTCAGCGGACTATGAACGCTGAAGTGGAAAATGAAGAACACGAAAAGCGCAAAAAAGAAGCCGAAGAAGAATTATTCGGCAAAAATAAG
>JAVVPD010000110.1:982-6925 GCA_036655975.1 Desulfovibrionaceae bacterium
CCTGCCAGTCCTGCCGCCCCCCAAACGGCAAACGCGGAGCATACCACCGATCCCGTACCCGCTACAGCCCAAACGGTTTCTGCGCCGAACCCGACAGAAGCTGCGGCGGACAGTTCCCGTGTGCAGCAGGCAGAGGCTTTTGCCCCAGACAGCCCCCTAGCGCAGGCTGTTGCCAAGGCTGAGGCCGAAGCGGCTGCCAAGGTTGCTACCCCCCAAATGTCTGTAAACACAGCGCAAGTTGCCGCCCCCAAGGTTGAGGCATGAGCATAGCCCCGAAGCCGCCCCATGAGGATTCTGGCGCTGCAGACTTCGGCTCACTGTGTGGAGATTCAGAAGCCGGCTGGAATGGACAGGAGATGAACCCCGAGCGCGGTGAGGCTTCTGCGGCGGCGGAACCTTCCGGGTCTGAAGGGGATTCCCCACCCGCTGCAACAAATGACGCGTGTGCTCACGGCGATTCTGGTGCGGCTAACACCGAAAGGCAGGGAGAATCTGCTCCCGCTCCAGACAACAGCCCCGTACGCGCAGGCACAACAGCTCCGGCAACAGCCGCCCCCGCCGCCAAGGACAGCCCCCCCGAAACCAAGGCCATGACCCTGATGGATCACCTGAACGAATTGCGCGTACGCTTGGTTCGTTCTGCTATTGCCATCACCTTGGCCTTTATGGCTTGCTATAGCTGGTCAGAAGAAATTTTTGGGCAATTGATGCGTCCTTTGATCAAAGCCTTGCCCCCCAATTCCAAATTGATTTTTACCGCGCTGCCCGAAGCGTTTTTTGTCTATATGCAAGTAGGCTTGGTGGCGGCGCTTTTTCTGGCAAGTCCCTATCTTTTTTATCAGATATGGGGATTTATCGCTCCCGGTCTGTATGATGAAGAAAAAAAACACGCCATTCCGCTCGCCCTGTTCTCAGCCTTTTTTTTCCTCTTGGGCGCGGTCTTCTGTTACTTGGTGGTTTTCCCCTTCTCCTTTACCTTTTTCATGGGTTTTGCCACCGATGATATTATCCCCATGCCCTCCCTCAGCGAATATTTGGGCTTTGCCCTCAAAATGCTGATCGCTTTCGGCTTAATATTTGAAATGCCCTTGTTTACCTTCTTTCTTTCGCGCATGGGTATTGTCACTGCCGCCGCCATGCGCCGGGTACGGCGTTATGCTATTCTGGCAATTTTCATTGTGGCGGCCATATTGACCCCCCCAGATGTCATGTCCCAAATGCTGATGGCTATCCCCATGCTGCTGCTTTACGAACTCAGCATTTTTATCGCGGTTGCTTTCGGCAAAAAACCCAAGGCGGAACAAGAAAAACCTGAAGAACATTCTGAGCCTGCCACATAACCTGTGTACGTGTTTTTGAGGACCCGTCATGATGCCACAAGCTCCTTGCCCTAGTCCCCTTGCTTCCCGCTGTGCCCAAGTCCAGCGCAACTCCAAAGAGACGGACATTACGCTCTCCTTGGCGCTCAACAGCACAATTCCCAGTGAAATTTCTACGGGTTTCGGGCTGCTGGATCATATGCTGACCCTGACCGCCTTTTGGGCGGGAATCCATCTGAAGGTGCAGTGCACGGGCGATCTACACATTGACGCTCACCATTCTGCTGAAGATGTAGCCCTGTGTTTGGGACAAGCCTTACGGCAAGCCCTTGGTGAGGCTGTGGGCATTGCCCGCGTGGGCCACGGACGAGTGCCCATGGACGAAGCTTTGACCGATGTTACCATGGATATTTCTGGACGACCGTGGCTGGAATGGCGCGGTGACGAATTGCTCCCCCCCGTCATGGGCGGACAAGAACGTGACATATGGCGTGAATTTTATAAAACGTTTGCCGCAACGGCGCGTTGCAACCTGCACATATCTTTTTTGTACGGCAAAAACGGACACCATCTGCTCGAATCCCTTGCCAAGGGTTTAGGGCTTGCTTTAGCTCAAGCCGTGCAAATTTCTGGCAATACTGTGCGTAGCACGAAGGGAGGCCTTGACTAATGACCACCACATCCAAAATCCTTTTCTACAGCTTTCTTGCCTGCACACTGCTGCTTGCAGCCTGCCAAAAACGCGCGGCCCCGCGTGTTACAAGCGCGCCCGCCTATCACCAAAAAATTGGCGTGGTGGGCTTTACACAACCCACCACCACCAGCCAATTGATTCGCGGCAGTCTGCCAGAAAAACAAGGCCGCATCGCCCCTGATACTCTCGTAGCCTTAGATCGTATGCTCCATACTGACCTAGCCACAACCAAACGCCTGTATACCTTTATTCCCGTGAATCATGTGCCGAATTCCACCTCCTATCACGAATCCGGTCGCCCTCAGGGGCTGGCGTATTGGACACAGTTCGCTGAAGGGCAAGACATTGATCTGCTGCTCGTACCACAAATTATTAACTGGCACCAACGGCAAGGCTCCAGTGCCGGAGTGACCGAGCCCGCCCACGTGCGTGCGGAATTTTATCTGATTAACGTCAAGACCGGACAAATTGTCAAATTTACCACCTTTGAAGAAAAACAGGCCGGACTTGTGGACAATATGCTCGGCGTAGGCGACTTTTTAAAACGTAAAGGCGCATGGGTAACCGCCGAAGAGCTGACTCAGGAAGCTATTCGCGCCACTATCAAGGAGCTTGGCCTGTGATCATCTTTCCCGCTGTAGATATTCAGGGGGGCAAAGCCGTGCGCCTCAAGCAGGGACGCGCCGATGAGAGTACCGTTTTTGCCCACAACCCCGTAGCCGCTGCCCTTGCGTGGCAGCAAGCGGGGGCCCGTTGGCTGCATGTTGTAGACCTTGACGGCGCTTTTGACGGCACCCCCACCAACCGAACACTCGTGGGACAAATCTGCGCGGCGCTGTCCATTCCCGTGCAGCTTGGCGGGGGTGTCCGCGATGCCAAAGTTGCTGCCGCCTATATAGATGCGGGCGTTGAACGCCTGATTATTGGCACCATGGCCTTAGAACACCCTGAAGCCTTTGCCGAGCTGTGCGCCCTCTTTCCCGGTCGCATCGGTGTTTCCCTTGACGCCGACAATGGCAAACTCAAAACCAAGGGGTGGCTTGCCGACTCCGGCCTGAGTGTTGAGCAAGTGCTGCCCCGCCTGATCCAAAGCGGTGCCGCCTTTGTTATTTATACGGATATCGCCCGCGACGGCATGCAAAGCGGTGTCAACGTGCAGGCACTTGAAAAGCTTGCGCTTGCCTGCCCCGTGCCCGTTATTGCCGCTGGCGGCGTTGCCAGCCTTGATGATGTAAAAAACCTCTATCCCCTGACCAAAACAACCCGTCTGCAAGGGGCTATCAGTGGGCGGGCCCTGTACGAAGGCGGCCTCAAACTTGCCGAAGCCCAAGCCTGGATCGACGCGCAATAAGCATAACGGAGGAGGAAGCCACCACGGCGCCTCTTCCGTACCCTTATGCATTTACACTTGAAATACGCTTATTTCTTCTTCCATGCGTCATGCGGATTCTGCACACAAAATTTCCCCCCAGAAATTTGATGGTACATTCCGCGAGTTTTTGCGGCGTACGGGCGCAAATAGCCACCTTATACGCATTGTACGCGCGCCTTGCCAGACGAAAATTTAATGGTTATACGTACCGCATGACATATCCATTCAGCCATTCTTTCTTTTCTTCTGAAGAACGCTACTGGCGTTCTTCCCTCTAAGCTGCCCTTGCTTTAGGCAGCCCCTTGCCTATATCTATGGGGCACTGCTTGTTACTATTTTTATATACCCGTATCAGCGCCTTGTGCGCGGGAGTCTGTTATGTCGTCTGTTGTACGATCCTATCATTGGCTGTACCTGCTGGGAGCCATTATTTTTGAAGTTATCGGAACCACGGTCATGAAGGTATCACAAAGCTGGTCTATCCCCCATGCCATTCCTTTAGGAATTATCGCCATGCTCGCCTTGATCGCCCTCTCCTATTATCTATTATCCCTCGCTACTATCCGCCTGCCAGTGGGGGTGGCCTTCGCGTGTTGGGAAGGCGTGGGGCTGAGTCTTATCACCCTTGTCAGTGTACTCATATTGGGTGAGCATATGAACATGCAACGCTTCGCCGCCCTGTGCGCCGTTTTGAGCGGGGTTATGCTTATTCACCACGGCACCGAAGCCCATTCCGCCGCAAAAGCCTAACGATAGGAATTCATGTTACAAAAGTCCCTCTCCCGCTGCAACATGGAGAGCTATCAACAGACTTTGTGCACTTTACACGAGGAATTATCTATGGATACGATATATGCGTTTATTAATTGGTATGTGCTGGCAGTATTGCTGTCTGCCTTGCTAGACACGGCAGCTAACTTATTGCTGGCCCGTTCGGAAGGGTTCAAGCGGAAAATATTAGGATTTTCGGCTCTCGCCATGGTGGGGCTGGCTTTTGTGGTCTTGTCATTTTCGGTGCGGGGACTGGATTTGGCGGTGGCCTATGCCATGTGGGGGGGATTTGGCATTTTGGGCACATCCCTCGGCGGTTGGCTGCTGTTCGGTCAGCGTATTAAAACCAGCGGGTGGGCGGGCATAGTCCTGCTCATCGGGGGTATGACAATGCTCCACGCCAGCTAGGCTCATGGCGCCGCGCCACGGGCATCAGCTGAGGCTGTTCATCACCAGTAGCAGCAAAGGCACGACCACCACCAACGCGGCGGTCGTGCCCAACCAACAGGTATTGGCAAGGTCCACGTCCAGCCCAAAAAGCGCGGGAGGAACCAGCGCGTTCATGGCAACGGGCATGGCTGAAAGAATGCACATGACCTTGAGCGGCAAACCATTATCAATATGCCCTAAACCGCACAGCCAAGCCAGGCTGATAATAACAGCCGGCACCACCAAAAATTTACAACAGATGATCCCCAGGCATTGTCGTGTATACAATCCGAGGTGTGAAATACGCAGACTCATGCCGATAGCAACCAAAAACATCATAGTGGCAAAAATCATAATGCCGGAAGCCAAAAATCCGCACCCAGCAGGACGGGGAATACCGGCCAGGTTGAGCCCCAGTCCTAAGCTCAATGTCAACAATATCATACCAATAACTTTGTCATGCACTAGGTGGCGCAGAGCGCTAGAAAAGTTCATACCCCCCTGCCCTGTCCCAAAAGCCCGAGATACTGGGCACACAATGCCGAAATAATAAAACTCTTCACACATACGGTACAAAGCCACCAGCGCGATAGACTGTTCCCCCAAAAAGAGGACACACACCAAACCACCAATACCGGCAATATTCGTGAGCGTTGCACAACAAAACACACTGCCGGTTTGACTGCGGCTCAAACCCAAAAAACGGGCCACAGCTAAACCCGCCAGCCCCCCCGTAAGCCAGCCCACAATACCAAAAAGCGGAAACAGCGTGTACAAAGCCGAGGGCGAAGGCAGCCCCCACAAAGAAAACATCGCCGAAGTGGGCATGCACACAAACAGAGCAAAGCGCTGCATCCGCTGACGCACCAACAACAAATCGCCTGCGGGCCACAGGCAACCGCACGCATGTGCCCTTTGTAAACCATAGCCCGCACACAGGCTGCTAAGAATAACCGTAAATGTGATCAGCAAAGATTGCATAGTATACCTTGACGGCGCGCCGCAGCTAGGCTAGGAAAGCCTTCACACCCGTGTGCGTCCGTAGCTCAGTTGGATAGAGCAGGAGCCTTCTAAGCTCTTGGTCGCGGGTTCGACTCCTGCCGGGCGCACCACAAATTCAATCCCTTACGGGTAACTCCGTAGGGGATTTTTTGTTTGGCACATACCCAAAGAAGGAAGAGATTCAACGGCTCTTCTTTTTTGTTCTGTCAAAACGTGCTGATAATGGCGAAGAATCATTTGAGGAGAACTATGGCCCATGAGTTCCGCGACTGCCCCGACATCAGCACCTGCCGATAAAAGCTGAGTAGCAAAAGTATGACGTAAGTCATATGGCTGTCAACGAGCAAACAAAAATG
>JAVVPD010000111.1:0-6883 GCA_036655975.1 Desulfovibrionaceae bacterium
CATCGCGCCCGCGCACAGGGCCATAATTTGATCACCGTCAAGAATAGTCCCTTTTTCATCCACCACAATAATACGGTCTGCGTCACCGTCCAAGGCAATGCCGATGTCGGCACGCAATTCGCGCACTTTAGCCGCCACTTTTTGTGGATACAGGGAACCGCATTCACGATTGATATTCAGCCCGTCGGGTTCCGTCCCCAGTTTAAACACCTCCGCTCCCAATTCTTCCAGTGCCAGCGGGGCCACCTTGTAATTGGCACCGTTGGCGCAATCAAGCACAATACGCAAACCATTAAGGGAAAGATGAGAAGGAAAACTGCTTTTGATAAACACAATGTACCGACCCGGCGCATCGTCAATTTTATAGGCCCGACCAACTTTTTCCGACGGCGGATAATCCCAATGATACTCAGGATTAGTCACCATGGCCGCAATTTCATTTTCGATACTGTCCGGCAATTTAAAGCCCTGGGCATCAAAAAATTTGATACCGTTATCATGAAAAGGATTGTGCGAGGCCGAAATGACCACCCCAAGATCCGCACGCATGCTCCGCGTTAAAAAAGAAATGGCCGGCGTGGGCAAGGGGCCCACCAAAAAAACGTGCATGCCCGCCGCGCACAAACCCGCCGTCAGGGCCGATTCCAGCATATAGCCCGACAAACGCGTATCTTTCCCAATCACCACCCGGTGCCTTCTGTCGCCCTTGCCAAAACGCATGCCCGCCGCAAGCCCGAGGCGCAAAGCAACGTCCGCCGTCATGGGATAGGTGTTGACCGTACCCCGCAAACCGTCTGTACCAAAAAAACGCGTTGTCATATCTATGCTCCTGAAACGTATAAATAAACTTACTTACGCTTGGTTACTGTCACCGTGGCCTGCACAGGCTCAACAGCGCGCATGCCATCGGGTAATTCCACATGAATGGGCACCAGTTCCTTTGCGCCCCCCTGCATGGTCGGAGGGGTCACGGACAAACGCGCCTTATTCAAATAATTCGTATTTTTGTACAATGCTTCGGGAATCTCTACATGCATAGTCAATGAGGACGGCGACACGGTATAATTACGCCGATCCGGCGCGTCCACGATAACCTCGCGCTGCAAAACAACTTCTTTACGGCCGCTCGTAATCGTATATTCCACCTTCACCGCACCCGGCGTTGCCGTTACAAGACTGGGTAAATCCAGTGCGAACATCTGACTATGAATGCCCGCAATGGCATTAGGATCAAGGGGAATATTCAAATTCACGTTACGCATGGCCCCGACCATGGATTCCGGCCCACGCACCGACACATTGGACGGAATAACCGTCATGCCCCCTACGGTTAGGGCGGATCCGGTCAACAAGGATTTGAGCACCGGCTTGACGGGCAGGACACGCTCCACCAGAGCGTCCACCTCCAGCGTCAAGCGGGGGGGCACCACTTCCACAACTTCAAAAGCACGGATATTTGAATCCAGCTTTTCCGGTACCAAAGGGATAACATTCGTTCCCTTTTTGATGCGCGCAAGATTAATAATCTGGCTTATATCTTGAGGATTTATAGATCGAACCAAGGTTTGCGGCCCGCGAATGCGTACTGTCACTTTGCTGAGAAGGCCGTCCATCACGATAAGATTTTCAGGGATACCCTTATAATCTAGACGGATATCCACCTGTGCGTCCAGCCTGTCACTGATGGTTACCGAGTACCACATGGCAAGGGCAGACAAAAAGGCCAGTATAAGCAAGAGCCAATGGGTTCTACTGGTGTAGTTAAAGGACATCGGTCAACACCTGTGCAAGCTTTGCAGCGTCAATATTACGGGTAAATTTGCCTTTCATAGCCACAGAAATCTCGCCGCGTTCTTCCGAAACCACAATGACCACGGCATCACTTTCTTCGGTAATCCCCAAAGCCGCTCGGTGGCGGGTGCCAAAATTTTGCCCCTGCACAACGGCCAAGGGTAAAATACACGCTGCCGCCGTGATACGCCCCTTGCTAATAATCACCGCGCCATCGTGTAATGGTGCCTTGGGATAAAAAATATTCATTAATAATTTTGTGCTAATAAGGGCATCAAGACGAACCCCTTCGTTGCCGACCATATCCCCCAAGGGCATGGAGCGCTCAAGAACAATCAACGCGCCCACACGCAAGCGCCCCATCTCCACACAAGCATTGACCAGCGCGGTCATGCTGTCGTGTTGCAGGGCCGTTCGTCGCCAAAAAGACCGCGCCCCCATATCCCCCAAGGCTTGGCGGATATCGCGCTGAAACAAAATAACCACCACAAGAAATAAAGAGCTGAACACGTGCTGCAACATCCACGTCAGCGTATATAGCCCCACGAATTTAGCAAAAAAATACAGAAGCATTAACAGGCCTAGGCCCAAAATAACCGTAAGCGCCCGAGTGCCGCGCACCATAATGATTACTTGATACAACAGTATCGTCACGAGGGCGATATCGAGTACGTCGCGCCAATCCATGCTAAGATGTTCTATACCGAACACGGTGCTTTTCCTTATGTAAAATAAAACCTACGCTCCGCACATGGCCTGTACCAAGGCGAGACTATGCCGAGTAGCGGACACATGATGCACCCTATGGTAGGCTACCCCTTTTTCCGCCAACAATGCGGTCATAACCTGCGTTGCGTCGGCCCTTTCCTGCACGGGCAGATTCAGCACGTCTCCCAGAAAGGATTTCATGGATATTCCCACCAGCACAGGGCGCCCTAAAACCATGAAACGGTCTATATTTTTAAGCAGTTCCACGTTGTGCTGCACATATTTACCAAAGCCAATACCAGGGTCAAGCACTATTCTGTCGGCGGGTAAACCCGCTTGGGTCAACACATGCAAATGGTGTTCAAAAAAACGCAACACTTCATCCACAACATCTGTATACTGTGGTGATTGCTGCATAGTTTCTGGCTTACCCTGACTGTGCATCAGCACATAGCCGGGTTTGTAGTGCGCCAACACCTCTCGCAAGGCCGGTTCCACCATGCAGGCGGAAATATCATTAATAATATCCGCTCCCGCATCAAGGGCACGGGCAGCGGTATCGGCATGAAAAGTATCCACCGAAAGCAAAACTTCGGGGTGGCGCGCGCGCACACTTTCCAGCACGGGAAGCAAGCGGGCCTGCTCCTCTTGCGGACTCACGGGCTTGGCGTGCGGGCGCGAGGATTCCGCCCCCAAATCCAAAATATGGGCGCCTTCTTGCACCAGCCGTGTCGCATGCTGCACGGCAGATTCTGTGTCCGCGTGTGTCCCGCCGTCAAAAAATGAATCGGGGGTCACATTGACAATACCCATAATACCAAAGGGGGCAGGCTCAAAAGCCTTGCCCCCTTTCAGGAACCATGTCTGTTGTGTGGTATTCATATAGAGGATTTTATTGCAACTTTTTGTCGTCCGTTTTGGGCGCGTTTACCGCGTCCGCTGGACTTTCCGTGGTAGACGCGGATTTCTCCGTCGAGGTGGATTCTGGAGTTGAATCGGGCTTTGCGGCATCCGTTTCAGCTTTAGTATCCGGTTCGAGCAAGAAGGAATCCTGCTCCGTCCCCTCAGCGGCACTCACCGTGGCATCCGCAGGCGGGGTTTTTTTCGGATTCAACACCACATCCAAGGGGGGCAAGGGCTGATCTTTTAACAGCAGGGCAATATCATCGCCGGAAACAGTTTCACGTTCCAGCAAAGCTTCAGCAATGGCGTCCAGATATTTTCTGTTGTCTTCCAAAATTTTGCGACAACGGGCCCGTGCGTCCATCACAATTTTTTTCACTTCAATATCCACCAAGCGGGCGGTATCTTCACTGAAATTTTTGTTCTGAACCCATTCTCGGCCAATAAAGACTTCTTCACCGGTTTCCCCGACAGCCAAAGGCCCGATGCTTTCGCTCATGCCCCATTCACACACCATTTTACGGGCCATCTTGGTAGCGCGCTCAATGTCGTTCCCCGCCCCCGTAGTAATATCGTCAAACACCAATTCTTCCGCCACACGCCCGCCTAACAACACCACTAAGGTGTTCAGCAAGTGTGAGCGGGAATAGCCGTGTCGATCTTCCTCAGGCAATTGCATCGTAAGCCCCAAAGCCCGACCGCGCGGAATAATGGTCACCTTATGAATCGGGTCGGTCTTGGGCAGCATAACCGCAGCCAGAGCGTGACCACTTTCATGATAGGCCGTGATGCGTTTTTCTTCATCAGAAAGAATCAAACTGCGACGCTCTTTCCCCATCAGCACTTTATCCTTAGCATATTCAAAGTCGGCCATATTAACTTTATCTTTGTCCAACTTGGCGGCTTGCAGTGCGGCTTCGTTGACCAGATTTTCAATGTCAGCCCCCGAAAAACCGGGAGTGCTGCGCGCCAAAACGTCCAAATTCACGTCGTCACCCAAGGGGGTACGGCGACTGTGTACGTCCAAAATTCGACGCCGGCCCCGCAAGTCGGGGGTAGGCACGACAACCTGACGGTCGAAACGACCGGGACGTAATAAGGCAGGGTCAAGCACGTCTGGGCGGTTAGTGGCGGCAATCAAAATAACGCCTTCGTTGGATTCAAAGCCGTCCATTTCCACCAGCAATTGGTTCAAAGTCTGTTCGCGTTCATCATGACCGCCCCCAAGACCCGCACCGCGCTGACGGCCCACAGCATCAATTTCGTCAATAAAAATCAAACAAGGCGCGTTCTTTTTACCTTGCGTAAACAAATCGCGCACCCGCGAAGCGCCGACCCCCACAAACATTTCCACAAAGTCTGAGCCGGAAATGGAAAAGAAGGGCACCCCAGCCTCTCCTGCCACCGCACGGGCTAACAGGGTTTTCCCCGTTCCGGGAGGGCCCACCAACAATACGCCTTTGGGAATACGCCCGCCGAGACGAGTAAACTTTTTGGGATTGGCAAGAAATTCTACAACTTCAGAGAGTTCTTCCTTGGCTTCATCCACACCCGCCACGTCTTCAAAGGTGACACGACCGGATTCTTGATTCAGCAAACGCGCACGAGAACGCCCAAAGGACATTGCCTTGCCCCCACCGCCCTGCATTTGGCGCATGAAGAATATCCATACCCCAATGAGCAACAGCATGGGAAACCACGACACCAGCAAAGTCATGTACCACGGTTGATCTTCCGGTGGTTCCACCTTTATTGCAACTTTTTTTTCCAGCAAGCGATTTATCAGCCCGGCGTCTTGCGGGGCGTAGGTTTGAATGGGTTTACCTTCAAGGCTCTTCCCCGTGAGGGTGTGCCCCTGAATGGTGACCTCTGTCAATTCACCGCTTTCCAGCTTTTGTAAAAATTCGCTGTAGGCAATTCGCTGATTAGAAAGCTGCGGTTGTTGAAACATGTTAAAAAGCATGACCATGGCTAGGGCGATAACCGCCCAGAGCGTTAGGTTGCGTGTAAACTGATTCAAATGTGCCTCCGTGGCTTGCGCGTATACTGTGTGCCTATACGGTACACAGTGGAATATACAAATTTTTAACTCCCAAAGTCTAAGGTCTAATAGCACTTTTGACAATCCATAAAAAGCCTATATTTTTATATATACTCAATATATATTTAATTTAACAAGAATTTCATATTTTTTTAAAAGATACATACACGCTGGGCATCGGAATATCCCCAAAGCACACAAAGGATAGAGATGCTTTCCTCAGATTTCTTGACCCCACTACAAGAGCATTATAGGGTGAGGCCATGTATATTTCAAAACACGGAGGACACCCATGACAAGTACTGCACTCGTATTGGGTGGACAAACGGGCTTGCTCGGTCAAGCCCTTGTGCGTACGCTCAACAAACACGGTTTCAGCGTCCATACCTTGGGCCGTGCCGATGGCGACCTACAGGACAGAGATTTTTTGAGCTCCCAACTCGCAAAAATTGCTCCTGACTTTCTGTTCAACACCATTGCCTATACCCAAGTAGATAAAGCCGAACAAGACAAGGCCGAAGCCCTGCTTTGGAATCGAACCCTGCCCGACACTCTCGGCAGGCTTGTCAAAGAGAGCGCTACCCACCTGATTCAATTCAGTACTGACTTTGTTTTTGCAGGCAACAAAGGCAGTGCCTATGTGGAAACAGACGCTACTAGACCTTTATCCGTCTACGGTTCCTCCAAATTGGCGGGAGAACAGGCGCTGCTACAACTCAATTTACCCAATTGTTGCATTATTCGCACCGCTTGGCTATTCGGCCCTGGGCGAAGCAACTTTATTACCACCATCCTTGAAGCCTGCCGCAAACGCGACACCATCTCTGTTATTCACGACCACATGGGCTCCCCCACCTACTCCCTCGACCTTGCCCACTGGAGCATGCTACTGGCCCAAAAAAAAATTCCCGGAATCTTTCATGCTGTCAACAACGGTACCGCCTCGTGGTGCGAGCTCGCCTGTGAAGCCGTGAACCTGAGCGAAAGCCACTGCCGAGTTGAAGCCATTCCCGCCGCCCAATGGCCCCAAGCCGCTCCCCGTCCAATATTCAGCGTTCTTAATACCGATAAACTCACCCAAGCCATCGGCATCAAACCCCGCCCTTGGCCCCAAGCTCTCCGTGATTATCTTTATTCTGAATATTTAAAAAATAATAAAACACCTTGCTAATGCCTATCTTGGGTTTTTGTCTCACGCGGTATGTCGACTTTATCCCTCTCAAAACGGAAAAATAAAAAATAAAATCTTTTCAAAAAATTATTGACGACCCTGCCGCTCTTGTGTAGAACTCTTTCTCGCACTGGGCTATCGTTCAATTGGCAGGACAGCGGGTTCTGGCTCCGTCAATCAAGGTTCGAGTCCTTGTAGCCCAGCCATGCAAAATTGCGTCCCCATCGTCTAGTGGCCCAGGACAACGCCCTTTCACGGCGTCGACGCCG
>JAVVPD010000112.1:0-6708 GCA_036655975.1 Desulfovibrionaceae bacterium
AGCTTTTTTCGCCACATAGCCCGCCGCCATAGCACTGCCGCCGGCGGCGGCAAGCCCCTTACCCATTTGGGCCATGTGTTTGGTGGCATCACGCCCTGCATCGCGCACACCTGCCAAGGTGCGGCGCAGGGCTGATCCGCTCCGCTCTGCTCCTTTGAGTTGTTGCTGTAACTCGCGGGCGTTGCGGCCCGTAGCATCCATACTACGGGCCGCTTCGGTGCCGTCTGCCGCCATTTGTTTGAGAAAACGCCCGTCTGGCCCCCGCTGCCGCCCGCTTTGCTGTACTTTATCCGCAGATTTGGCAACGCTATCCAAGGCTTTTACGGCGGGCTTGGTCATATCATCTTTAAGCGCAATCTCTACTTGTACCTGCATATCACTCATGGCTGTTTCCTCATTGTTTTCGCGGATGTCTGCGGCGGCGCAGGCTTTTGTAGACTTTAGCTTTCGTTTTTTTAGGGGGATAGAAGATATCCAGATAGCTCCGCAATTGCGGGATAGTGAGTTGCCGGATGTCCTGAAGGCTGAGGCCCTGCCGCAACAGCGCGGCCTCTGCTAGTCGGATGTCACGGCAGGGGCCTTGCTCACGGCGACGAGCTTTTTTTGCAATTCGTCCTCCGCTGCCGAAAGAATGCCGTATTCAGAAGATTCCAGCCCTGCCAACAGATCGGCATTGATAGCTTTATCCTGTAAGCTCCCCAAGCTGGTGATGGTTTGCGCCCACTTATGGCGGCTGATACGGGCGGGGCAGGCGTTTTCGCCCGCGTCTTCAATGGCGTTTTCCACATCTTCCAGCGTGGCAAGGCGTAATTCAAAATCTTTGTGGCATACGCCGTCCACGCACAATCCGTATTGTAACATTCCGGTAACGGTAATATCTTTCATGGCTTATTCCTCAATTTTGTTAACGGCAAACATGGTTAAATCGCGCTTGGCTTCGCCTTCGCTTTCGTAAGCATCGGACACATCTTGCACCACACAATCCGTATAGGCGGTGCGCTTGCCCTTGCCGGACACGGGATAGATGACCAATTTAGCCCCGACGACCTCTGACCAATTCAGCTCCGCCGTGCCGTTGACGGGAATGGGCACGGCCACGCTCAATTCATAGGTGGCAACGCCCGTGCAATAACCCGCAATGCGGCGGGCACGGTTCATGGTTTTGACGGGCATCCGGCCTGTGCTTTCTTTAGCGCTGAAGGAAGTGCATTCGATTTCGCGCCCGTCTACTTCAAGGACGATTGCGCCCACATATTCGTGTAATGCCATAGGTATTCTCCTTTGGGGCTATAAATAGTGAAGCCCGCACAGCCACAATAGTGGCTGGCGGGCGGTAGGAAAGGCTGCACTAGTTCAGTACTCTGTTGGCCTTGTGTGGGGGCAATAGGGTTTAGTTTTCTAGCACCTCCTTGGCGCGGCTACACAGGACTTGCGGTGTGGCTGCTATACCAGTATGCTGGTATGAATAGTTATTCTAATCAATTATTAGCGCAGTACACGGAGTTAACAAATATGGAAACTATAACCATCAAACATTTAACATCAAATCCCCGTATTCTCAGCATGGCGGAATGCATTGAAAACCGTGTTGGCACTGCCATTGAAATTGCTGCTAATCCACCAGAGCGGCAAAAAAGAGCCCCCGCGTTTCTTGGTTGGAATCATTTTCGGCGATGTTTTACTCTTTTAATTATTCCTGAGGCTCCACCGTCAGATATGATAATCAGCCATGAATTGATGCATGCGATTATGGCAATTGAAGGATTTCCCTCCTTGATTACACTCGGGCCGATGCCAGATTATATAAATTATAAAGTTGTACATACGTTTGATACTGTGATGCATGTTGACGTATGGCAAATGCAAGAACGTTTTGGGTTCAGTGAAAAAGAGCAATTCAATTATGGAATTGAAAAAATGCTTATTCCGAGAATGGAGCGTGGTGACCTTTTTTCTGACGTTCCTCATGGAGAAGGTGTGTGCCATTTGCTTTGTCACCTCTGCGCTGTGCAATTTTGTCCAGCGGATGTAGAAATAAAACAGCGTGCCTTGGCAATGGCCCCAGAAGCACTAGGTAAATTTTACCCCAACTTTCAACGGTGCTGTGACAAAATATATGCAGCACTGCCGCTTAATGCCTCTAACGCTTTTACGCTTTTTGAAAGCCTCCTCAGTGAATTTCAGTTTCATGGTCAAGTATGCGCTCCTGCTTACAACATTGTTCCCCCAACAAAGGATTTTCGGGAAATAGTGTATAATAGCCTCTGCATGTGAGGGGTTGCCAGTGGGGGTTTTCACCCGCTTCTATTTCGTATTCAATGCCGTGTATTTCAACAATTTTTTTCATGGGTGCTTGTCCTTTGTGCGAAGGTTTTGAGCAAAGCCCCGCTTGCGGGCGGGGCTTTGCTTTACAACAACAAGTCAATCCGCCCCGCAAACACGTGCAGGCCATTGACCACATCCGCCGGAATCTTCGCATTTAGGCGGTTAACGTCTTGGCTATCGCGTTCGCAAATCACGCCCTCGGCATTGGCCTCTACTTCTTCCAGAATTTCCAGTTCTTCCATTTTTCTGAGTACGTCCAGGATTTCAGAGCGCACCTTGGCTGGGGTACGGGCGGACAGCTTTTCCCGTGGGAAGCGCAGGCTGATGCGTTCGCGCACGGCCTTGCGTACATAGTCCAGTGTGCGAATAGTTGTAATATCCAACAAGCTTACATCGGTGACGTTTTCAGCATTTCTGGTATAGGTGCTTAAGGCGCGGACAATTTGCACCACTTCACCCGCGCCTACTTCCAGCGGGGTGATTCCGTTTTTCAGGGCTATTTCTTGTTCGTTGCGGCTCAGGCGTTTTTCCACGGGGGGCGCGGCAATGCCGATGAGGGGCAGCGTATTCAGGGGGCGGGCGGGGTCTTCCTCACTGGCCAGCACGGCGGCGTAGGCGGCGGACACGCGGCATGGGGGGCTGAGGGTGGCGGGCAGACAGGCCAGCGTAAGGCGGCCCGCGTTAATCAGCCCGGCAAGGGTGGTGTTTTGGGCTAAAGTGCTTGTGCTGGCGCATACCCCAATGGCCCCGCGTTGTTCCAAAGCGTGGCCCGTGGCGTTAATATGCTCCCGCAAGGCCACAAGCTGAGCCTGTACTGCCCACGGAATAGAAATAATCGTATAGTGTTCCGCAAAAACAGAGGCCAACGCAGCCTCGATAGCCGGGTCTTGCTGCCCGCCCACCATGGGGGTGAGTGTGCCGGACAAACCTGCAGCCGTACTTTCATAGCGGAGGATTATACTATTGCCCAAAGTACCCTTGTTTTTAGCTTTAATGGTTAAGGTGCCCCCCTCAACACTGCCTACGGTGGCGGTAATGGGCAAATCGGCTTTGTCTTGCAGGGCTGTTAATAAATCTGCGGCGGCTTGTGCGGCGGTGTCACCACCGCTCACGGCAATGGCAACGCTGGTATCGTCCACATGCAATATGAGTACACCTTGACTGGTAGCCGTGCCCGTAAGCGCAAGGGAGCCGCTGGCGGCAATACCCGCTGAGGCATCGGCTACGGGCAATAAGGTTAAGTCCAGATAGGGATTGGCCTTAATGGCGGCCCGCACCATCAAATGGGCCTGCGAGCCATAGCCGCACAGCACGGCGGCTTGTTCGTCCGAATACATTTGCACAGGTTCTAGTGGGGCGGCTAAGACCGTTTGGGCCAGCAGCAACAGGCGCTGAGCATTGGCGGGCAAGGTACGCACGGCAAGACGGGTGTTGAATTCAATATATTTCCCCGGTTTGCGGATGCTGGCGGGGAGGGTATCAAAGGCGATATGCGGGCTTGCCATGATTTACTCCTGCGCGTGGCTGTCGGTAAGATTGACGTGTTCAGTTATGCCAAGAAAATCCGACGTGTCTGTCACAACCTGTACGTCACCATCGGCTACGCGGCGGCGATAATAGGCTGTATTTTCTACAGTCACGGGAACAGAATCTGTAATGTAGCGGCGGGGATTGTCCGCCATGGGCACACGTAAACCTTGGGTGGCGATAATGGTTATGGTAGACATAGAAAGCTCCTATACGGGAATATTCAGGGTTAACTGGTCTTCGGCCATGGGGGCATCGCGGGTGAGATCCTGTGGGGGTTTAAGCCAATAGCGTAAAGCCAAAGTGTTGAGGGGCACATAGTGTGGGTGTTCCGCACCGGGGAATGTTTCGTCCACAGGCGGTACATAGCCTGTGTTTGGGGGATCTGCGGGCAAAGGTAGGGGCGCGGCGCAAGGCTCTTGGGTATGAATGTCCACAAAGCTTGTCCAATTTTGGGCGAATACGGAGATTGCCCGTGACCCCGTGCCCGCATTAAACAGAGAGCGAATGTCCCGAGGGCGTAAATAATCTACCCCCTCAAGGGCAAAATCCTGTAAGGCTATCAGGCGGCCCACATCATTAAGCAGTTGATATGTGCCTATCTTACCCTCCCCCCCGTGGCGGGTGGCTTTTTCGCTCCGTAAGGATTTTGCCGCCACAATGGTGGTAAAGCGCAATTCTACGCGCCAGCGGGTTTGAGCGGTATTTAAAGGAGTGGGAGTGCCACTACCCTTAAAGGTAACCCACACGGCGGGCAGTGCGCGGATAACATCCTCCCACGCGCCCATTAATTCACCGCCGTAGGAACCGACAAAGCGTAGATAGGGCAATTTTGCAGCTTTAATGCGTTCAATGATACCATTTTCGATTTCGTGGATTCGGTACATCACCACACCCTTTCGCCCGCGTAAAATGTGGGCCCACTCCCGCCGCCTACAGGAGGCGTGGGGGGCTGTTGACTCGGAATATCCGCAAGGCCCTTGGCTACATTTTTGAGCCACGCTATGGCGGCGTCGTAACGGCGGGTGACGGATTCCGCGTCTTGCGCGTAGCTGTTACCGCATAAATGGTAACGGGCCATGCTGTTGATATAGCCCACGAGCACCCGAGGTACGGGATTCAAGGGCACGGCATAACGGCACGCTAGATATGAATCGGCTTCATCCGAGGCCCGCGCTAAGGCGTCATTAACACGGGCCTCGTTAATCGTGCCGTCGGGATTGCCCGCCAAGTCCTGCACTTCATCTAAGCCGAATTGGTTTATGAGTCCGGCTTGGGTAGAATACACGGCTATTCCACCCAAGGGCTATTGAGTATGGTGGCGGCATCATACCATTTGTTAGTGCCACCTGTGGAATTGAGTTGCACGCCCACCACGTCCAGTGCGGCACTGTAGAGGCTTTGAGGCACAACCAGCATTAGGCCAGCCTTGCCGCCGCGCCCAAGCCCCAAGGGCCGCCCGCCGTTGGCTTTAAAACTTTGCAGGGTCAGCAAAGCTTCTTCAAAACTGACGGCATCCAAGATTTTGGTAGAACAGACAGCCTGTTGCCAAAAACCAAAGCCGCCGTTGCAGCGATAACGAATGCCATAGAGATATTGGTCTTTGGTAAACACATGATCATTTTTTGTGTCGGTAATGGCGGTAATTTCCGCCTTGGTACGTTCCTGAAAAATAAGGGGTTTCAGGGGACGGGACACGTCAAGCAGGTACCATGCGGCCTTGGGGTCTGCGGTGGGGGCCAGTAGATTAGAAGCGCTTTTTACGCTACCCGTACCGTCCGTGTTGGCGTACACCGAATGATCGGTAGCAAAGAATTTTTTCCCGTCATAACAGGCTGTCGTGCGACCTGCTGCCAAGAGGGAAAAGATGATTTCGTCAGGATGCGTGGCAGCGGCATAGCCCATTTCTTGAAAAAGCGGAGAATACACGCCGAGGGCATCGTCTTCAATATCCGTGCGCTTAATGCCTACGGTGCTTTCGTATAGCTTATTGGTAACGGCGTAGCCGTGTTCGGCAATATCCTTAATGGTGCGGTCGCCCACCCATTCGCGCAATTTGGGGAATTGTCCGAGCCAGCCGTAGGTATTGCTGGCAGCGGTGGACGGTACAAGGGTTGCTACCTTGGCCCAATCCGAGGGGGCTTTGGCTTTGGCTTTTTCAAATTCGGTGCGAAAGCCCGTGCGTAGGCTTTGCAAGAGGGCATCGGTAACAAGTGCCATTATTTACACTCCTTATGTTTACAAAAGTCTTCGGGCAGCATGCCTAATTGTGTACACACATACTTGTCTTCACTGGACAAAGCCGCACTATCCGCACCGCTTTTCAAAGTGGTACTTTGTTGCTGGGTCAGGGCTGTCACGGGGGCGGCTACCCGCAAAAAGTCGCGCAAGGCCTCTGGATTGCTGGTAGCAAGGGCGCTGGCCCATGCCGCACCTGTGGCGGGCAGGCGACCGTCTTTTAAGGCGGCGTCAATATCTGTTTGCATGGCGGTGCCTGCTTTTTCGCCTTCCAGAGCGGTGATTTTTGTCGATAGACTAGTAACTTGCTGGCGCAAGCCTTTTGCCACGTCCATGGGGACGAACAGAGTTGGGTCGGGTGTGGCTGCCGTTTTGCTTTTTAGACTGGTGATTTCCGCATCCTTGGCAATCAGTGTGGCAAGCACGTTTTCGGGCAGGCTTGCCAATGCCGCTGTTGCCGCTGCCGTGCATTGGGCCTCGGTACTGTCCGGAGACAGGCCGAGGGTTTTTTGCAGAAAGGCTAAGAGGTTTTTATCCATGGGTGAATCTCCTTGTGGGTGGTGGGGGGTAGTGGCTAGGCCGTTTTTGGCAGTAACGACGGCTAGGCCGTCTAGCGCC
>JAVVPD010000113.1:0-6706 GCA_036655975.1 Desulfovibrionaceae bacterium
TCCCGTTATCGGCCCTGACGGACTGAAAGACGAAGCCTTTGTAAAAATGGCTGGCGCAGACTGCGAAGGGGTCTACACCTCCTACCCCAGCGACACCAGCAAATTGCCCGCCTATGTTCAGGCCCGTGAAGCGCACCTCAAAAAATTTGGCGCAGAACCCGGCTCTTTCTACTACAATGCCTATTCAGCAACACAGGCACTGCTCAACGCCATTGAAAAGGCGGGCAGCACCGAGACCACCAAAATTGTGGATGCCCTGCACAACAATTTTGTGGAAACCCCCTCAGGTAAACTGAAGTTCAATAAACACGGTGATGCGGCAGGCGTAGGTCTTTCCATCTATCAAATTCAGCATGGCAAGTTTGTAGAATTGGATCACAAGCTTATTCTTGAATAAAGTCACGTAATGGTATATGTGCCCTGTTCTAGTGCGCTGCCCCGCAGTTGACAGAACAGGGCACATGTTACCGTAACCCTCAGTGGCTATTTTTGGTGAGCCCCCCAAAGGCGACCCACCCAAAGGCTCTCATGGATCTGCAATACTTTTTTGAACTCTTTTTTGGCGGGCTCACCCGTGGCAGTATTTATGCCCTCATCGCCCTAGGCTACACCTTGGTCTACGGCATTATTGAGCTGATCAACTTCGCCCACGGCGAAATTTATATGATCGGAGCCTTTACCGCGCTGCTCACGGCGAGCGTGCTGGGTTTTTATGGCTTTCCGGCCGCCGGAGTGCTGATCATCGCGGCACTGGTAGCGGTTATTTGGTCGGCAGCCTACGGCTTTACCCTAGAAAAAGTCGCCTACAAGCCCTTGCGCGGTGCGCCACGCCTTTCGCCTTTAATTTCCGCCATCGGGATGTCCATTTTTTTGCAGAACTATGTCATCTTAGCCCAAACATCAGACTTTGTTGCCTTTCCACGTCTCATACCTGATTTTGCCTTTTTGGAACATCTCGGCTACATCATGGGCCCCAGTGATTTTCTGATTCTGTCCACCTGCACGGTCACCATGGTCGCCCTGAGCCTGTTTATCCGCTACACTCGAATGGGCAAAGCCATGCGGGCCACGGCCCAAAATCGGAAAATGGCGCTGCTGCTCGGCATTGACGCAGACCGGATTATTTCGCTGACCTTTATTATTGGGTCAGGGCTTGCCGCGCTGGCTGGGGTGCTCATCGCCTCGCACACCGGACAAGTCAATTTTGCCGTGGGCTTTTTGGCGGGCATCAAGGCCTTTACCGCCGCCGTGCTCGGTGGGATCGGTTCCATTCCCGGTGCCATGCTCGGCGGGCTGGTGCTGGGCCTGTGTGAAAGCTTCACGACCGGGTATATTTCCGGTGACTACGAAGACGTGCTCGCCTTTGTCATTTTGATTTTGATTCTGATATTCCGGCCTGACGGCATCCTTGGCAAAGCCAAGGTACAAAAGGTATAGGGGGGCACCATGAAACAGCTGACAAAAGCCGCTTTGGTTGCCCTATGGTTTATGCTGCTGACCTTTCCCTTGATCGGCATCAAAATTGACACCGTAAGTAAAACCTTTTTGTGGCGTTGGGATCGCATCGCACTTATGGGCGTGGGCATTTTTGTTGCCGCCCTGCTCTGGCAGTATTGCTTCCAGCGTAAATCACGCGGGCTGCCCATTATCAGCCTGCCGGAAAGCTGGAATGAAGGATTTTCTCTTTTTTCTACCCGCCCAATCGTGCGCCGCTGGGTACCCTTGCTGGTGCTTCTGGGCCTTGCCACCATGCCCATGTTTACGTCCATGTATCAGACCAACATCATGATCTCCGCCCTGCTGTATGTCATGCTGGCTTTGGGTCTTAACATCGTGGTCGGCCTTGCGGGGCAATTGGTGTTGGGCTACGTGGCCTTTTATGCGGTAGGGGCCTACACCTACGGCATTCTGTATCAACATTTTGGGTGGGGTTTTTGGACCTGCCTGCCCCTCGGCGGGCTCATGTCCGTGCTTTTTGGGCTGGCCTTGGGCTTTCCCGTCCTCCGCTTGCGCGGTGACTATCTCGCCATTGTGACGCTGGGTTTTGGCGAAATTATTCGTATTTCGTTACAAAATTGGAGCTCTGTCACCGGCGGGCCCAACGGCATTTCCAGCATTGCCCGCCCCAGTCTGTTTGGCATGGAGATGGATATCGACGCCTCCACCATCTACATCTACTATCTTGTGCTCTTGGCAGTGATAATTACGGCCTTGCTTATTTCTCGGCTCAAACATTCTCGGGTGGGTTTGGCCCTACAAGCCTTGCGTGAGGACGAAATTGCCAGCGAAGCCATGGGGATTGACATCACCAAGGTCAAACTTTCTGCCTTTGCCTTAAGTTCGTGCTGGGCCGGCTTTGCGGGGGTTATTTTTGCCGCCAAGACCACCTTTATCAATCCAGCCAGCTTTTCTTTTATGGAATCTGCCATGATTTTATCCATGGTTGTCCTTGGGGGCATGGGTTCCATCACCGGAGTCATCATTGCAGCCCTGATTTTGATTCTGGTGCCCGAATATCTGCGCGCCTTTTCCGAATACCGCATGCTGCTCTTTGGGATGGTCATGGTGCTGATGATGATTTTCCGCCCGCAAGGCTTAATTACCGGAGAAAAACGTCAATACCGCCTTCCCAAAAGTACCAAACCCCAAGGAGACGCCCAATGAAGCCTATTCTTGAGGTGAGCGGCCTGTCCCAAAATTTTGGCGGTTTGCGCGCTCTTAATGATGTAGATTTAGTCATCTATGAACACGAAATTGTGGCCCTTATCGGACCAAACGGCGCGGGCAAAACCACTTTTTTCAATTGTATCACCGGAATTTATACTCCCACCGAAGGTGATGTTTTCCTGAATAATGAGCACAAAGGCCGGCTGCGCCTTAACGGCCGCAAAGCCCACGAAGTCACAGCCCTTGGCATGGCGCGCACCTTTCAGAATATCCGTCTCTTTCCTGAAATGACGGTGCTTGAAAACGTGATGATCGGCCGCCATTGCCGCACACACGCGGGCATATGGGGAGCTTTAAGCCGCAACGCCCCGTCCCGCCGCGAAGAGCAGCATACCATTGATGTAAGCTATGGCCTGCTTGAATCCTTACACTTGGCCTCCCTGCACCATGAAGTCGCCAGAAACCTGTCCTACGGGGCCCAACGCCGACTTGAAATCGCCCGCGCCCTGGCCACAGAACCGCATGTGCTGCTGCTGGACGAACCCGCTGCGGGCATGAACCCACAGGAAACATTGGAATTGCAAGATCTTGTCCGCGAGTTACGCACACAGCACCATTTATCCGTCCTGCTTATTGAGCACGATATGGATATGGTCATGTCCCTTTCCGACCGCATCTATGTAATGGAATACGGCTCGGGAATCGCCATGGGGAAACCCGAAGAAATTAGAGCTAACCCCCGTGTTATCAAGGCCTATTTGGGAGAAGACGACCATGCTTGAGCTGCGCGATGTAGATACCTTTTACGGCAATATCCAAGCCTTGCGCGGCGTGAGCCTGACTGTCAACGAGGGCGAAATTGTGACCCTTATCGGGGCCAATGGGGCGGGCAAAAGCACCACTCTCATGACTATTTGCGGAGTTAATCGGGCTAGGAGTGGCACAATCCTCTGGAATAACAAGCCCATTCACGAGTTAGCCCCCCACGCTATCGTGCGCCTTGGCATTAACCAAGTGCCCGAAGGGCGCCTCATTTTTCCAGATCTCACCGTGCAAGAAAATCTCGACCTTGGGGCTTTTTTGCGTAATGACACCGCCGCCATTGCCAAAGATTTAGACTATGTATTTGATCTTTTTCCGATTCTTGCCAAACGCCGTCGGCAAACCGGGGGCACCCTCTCCGGCGGTGAACAGCAAATGCTTGCCATTTCCCGTGCGCTCATGGGGCGGCCCAAACTCCTGCTCCTTGACGAGCCTTCCTTAGGCCTTGCCCCCATTATCATCCGCCAAATCTTTGAAATTATTCAAACCGTCAACAGCAACGGAACCACCGTTTTTCTGGTGGAACAAAATGCCAATCAGGCCCTGCGAATCGCCCACCGTGGCTATGTCATGGAAAACGGCAGCATCGTTATGACTGACAAAGCGGAAAAACTCCTCTCCAGTCCCGAAGTACGCGCAGCGTATTTGGGCATGTAGAGCAACGTTTTTTTGGGGGGCACTCTCCCCCATGCCCTTTATTCAAAACAAAATTCAACAATAAAATCGCCAGCTTCGCTGGTAAAAGGAATGGCGATAACCGCCGCAGTGGATATGTGGCTGATGCTATGGTTATCACCAAAAATAATGGTGGGGGTTGAGCCTTGCAGGGCAACACCTGCCTCGGCAAGTTGTGCACGGGCCTGCCCAGAAATCATATTACAAATTTCACCCACGGTATCTTTGGTGTCATTGATGATATCTTGAATATCGTCACCAAGCATGCCGCGCACCATGCCAATGGCGGTGGCTTTGGGAAAAGTTACGGCAATACTGCCGCATTTGGCACCTGTGATGCCCACAAGGGCAGACACATCCCCCATACCGATCATATTTGTTTTTACAAAGGGTTTGCCGGCAACAGGCTTAATTCCCGCCATAGTCGATAAAACATTTACAGTGGCAGTAATAAATTTTTTTGCCACAGCAATATTATCCATGAAACCCCCCAAATAGTACAACGAACACATGCCTTCACGACGCGGATTCGTGAAGCACGCACACACTTTTTTGCTCTCTATAGCAAGCTATACCAGCCTTCCAGAACAAGCAAAAGTATTAACCAATGAAAAAACTTTTTCATTGCCACAAAAATGCCCCTGCTGAATGGTATTCACATATCTTGGCACATTTTCTTCAAATTTTTGGAGCATAGCTGGCGCAAAAGCGTCCATAGCCGCCTGCATTCCATAGCCCAACTTTTCCACATACAAAGCGTTAATCCTTTGCTCAATCATGGCTTTCAGCGGCAGGGTAAAAATCGCCTTTCCGGTATGCAGGGATTCGGTCATCAGGGTATGCCCGCCGCCCTGCACCACATAGGACGCCCCTTCCAAGAGGTCAAGAAAGGCCTGCTCAGACTTTTTCATAAACACGATATTCCCCTCACGCCCTTCTTCACGGTGATAGCCAAACACATAACAGGTGCGGGAAGTTCCAGCCTTCAGCACCTCTACCAGCCGTTCGTGGGTAGAATTGCTCTGGTATACGAGCACATGACCGTCATCACGCGGGCGAAGTGCCAAAACCGAGTCGCGCAAAATGGGAGGCACCACCACGGCCGTATATTGCGGCAATACTGGGGGCGCGTAAAACGAAACAATCAGGGTTGGAGACGTGGGGCGGAACAAATATTTCGGCGTGAGCCCCTGCACCACAAAATCCAGATACATATCAAGGGGAATTGCATGTTTGCAGCAGGTAATCACATGTTGGTGATCCAAGGTTAGGCAAGGAAGCCCCGCCCTTTCCGCAGCCCGAGGTACAAAATATTCTAAATCCGTCATGCACACATCGGGCTTAAAATCTGCGATCACCCCCAACACCTGACGGATATACTGCTCCCTGTGCAACAACAGGGGCACGGCTTTGGCAATGGTCGCGGGAAGATCCACTCTATAATTCTTAAATTCCGTGCCCAAATTGGGCACCTTTACCAGGGGAAATTCCTTACCCAAAATACGCAAAGCGTCGTCATTGGCAACAAACAAGAATTCGTGTTGCCCCAAACGCCGAGCAATAGTTAAGCCCCGCATGGCGTGGCCATGCCCCGTCCCGTGAATACCGTAGAGAATCCGCGCCATGTGCTGCACTCCTAGGGACTCTTCTAGCAAACAAAAGCCCGCAAGGTCAAATATACAGTCAGGATGCCCCTGAACTGTGGGGGCAAACGGGCCTTGCGTTCAAGCGCTAATTCTGGCAGCATCTAGGGATACATCCATCGTGTTCACTTTTTTGACAGGACTTGCCCCCATGACTATACGTGAAATACGCGAACAGCTCGGTCGCGTGAAGCCCTACTATTTGCGTAACGAAACACTCCGCGCTTTGGCCGCCCTTGTTTCCGCATTGGTGGGCATGGGCAATACCCCCCCCACCGCAGACGTGCGTGGCCCCCTGCGCGAAGCCATTCAGCTCATAAGCCGCGACCCGCAGGTAAAAGAACGCCTCACCGGCCCCCTCATCTACCAGCCGGGGCATGAAAAAGCCATTCTCGCCCTCTTAATCCCCATATATAAGGCGATGCACGCCGCAGAAAATGCGGAAACACATGACGAAGCGCTGGCCCGCAAGGTGCAACTGGACCAAAGCTACACGCAGGCTCTGCGCCATATCGAGCAAAACCGCATTTCCGAAGCGGACGCAGAATTTTCCCGTACCCTGACCTTTTATAAAGACGAACACCGCATTTTTTTCATGATCGCCCAAGCACTGCTTGCGGCGGGTGAAGTGCGGCGGGCCTATCCCTACGCTAAACGCGGGGCCGAAGTGCAAGCTGATCAGCCGGAAATGCAAGAACTGTTTGCCGAAATATCCCGCCAGCGCGAACGCTTAAAAAATACCACCCCCGAAATAGTGTAGCCCGCCCCCCCCGCCCCCCGGGCGTATTGATTGCTGCGGAGTTCGCAGATTTCACGGTGTCGGTGGGGGTCAAGGATGTCGCTGCCGACAAGTCGAGCCTCAAGCCCGGCGAGACCACCACATTGCGGATCACGCTTGG
>JAVVPD010000114.1:0-6422 GCA_036655975.1 Desulfovibrionaceae bacterium
CCAAAGGCGCGTTCCAGTGCTCTGCTCACCACGGGTACCATGACCATGCAACAAGCGCCGTCGAGCCTGAGCAGCACACGCCCCGCCAAAAGAGGGCCAGGCCTATGGGGCCGTGGTGTACAACAATAATATGAAGGCCCACGGAATAAGATCAGACTAGACGGAGAACATTATGCGATATATAGGTTATACAGGGCTGGCTTTGCTACTGCTCCTGAGCACGGGAAGCGCCAGCCTTGCTGACGAAACAATGGCAAGCCCCAAGCGCGTACCCCCTGATAGCATTCCTGCAGATTCAGGGGAAACCACACGTCTGTGGAATATGGCCCGTAAATATAAAGATCAGATGCGCTATGAAATGGCGCGGCAGCACTATCTTCTGGCTTTGGCAACCTGCCGCTCAGACGAAACTGTCCAGCGCATTCAACGCGAATTACAAATTGTTGAGTTGCAAATCCGCAGCTTGCGATAGGTATTTTTTTCAGCCGGAGAGAATCGTATGCCCCGCTACATCGCCTTTATGCTGCTCCTTGCAGCCCTGTGTATGCCCATTGCAGCAGCGGCTGTGGGAAATGTGCCCAAAGCCGCCAATGATATTGCCAAGCAAATGGATAAGCAACTTATGGCCCGGTATGGTGCCAAGTCTAGCAACGGAAATGAAGGCGGCGTGACCATTGGCAGCAGTTCTGCTGATTACAGTACGCGCCAGCGCATCAGTATTATGTCTACCGTGCCCGTGAGCCTGAACAATTTGCAAGTTTCCTCCCCCCTCGCCCGCCAAATGGTAGAAGAAATAGCCCGCTGGATGATTAATGCCGGCTATGTATTTGAAGAAATCCGCAAGGGGCAGGATATCCAGTTCAGCAATCCCACGGGAGAAACCCTGCTTACCCGTGATACGGCTCGGCTGGCAAGCCGCACGGTTACCAGCGCGGGTGTTATGGTGGGCACCTATGTGGTGAGCACGGAGCAGGTTCGCTTTAATATACGTATTTTACATACGCCCAGTAATGAAGTATTAGCCATGGGCACCGCAACGGTTCCTATTACCGAAGATATCCGCCCACTGCTGTATGACATGTCGCAGACCCCTGTAAAAGTCATGCCCAGTATTGGGACAAAACTACAATAATTTTGAGAAATTGGGGAGGAATATCCTCCCCGTTTTTTAACATTCAGGGCGGGCAACCGCACTTTTTTTTGGAGAAAAATCTATGGCACTCAGTATCGGTATTGTCGGCTTGCCCAATGTGGGGAAATCCACGCTGTTCAACGCGCTGACCAAGGCCCAGAATGCCCAGTCGGCCAATTATCCTTTCTGCACCATTGAGCCGAACAAGGCCACGGTAGCCGTGCCCGATGAACGCGTGGACACCTTGGTCAACTTAGCCCACCCGCAAAAAACCATTTATGCCAGCGTGGACTTTATTGACATTGCCGGATTAGTGCGCGGAGCCAGCCAAGGTGAAGGTTTGGGCAATCAGTTTTTAGCCAATATCCGCGAATGTGCCGCCATTGTACATGTGGTACGCTGTTTTGAAGACGAAAACATTACCCATGTGGACGGTACGGTTGACCCCCTGCGCGATGTGGAAACCATTGAAACCGAATTGCTACTCGCAGACATTCAGTCTGTGGAAAAGCGTCTGGAACGCCTGCAAAAAATGGCTAAATTTGACAAAGACGCCAAAGCGGTCAGTGAGCACATCAAGGCTTTGCTGGAGCATCTCAACGCGGGCAAGTCCGCCTTGAGTTTCAGCCAACCCGAAGGGGAAACCTTTGCAGCTACGTGGCACGAACTGGGACTGCTCACCGCCAAAAAAATGATTTTCTGCGCCAATGTGGACGAAGAAGCGGCGGTAAACGGCAATGCCCATGTGGAACAAGTGCGGGCCTTGGCCCAACAGCGTGCATGCGGCTTTGCCTTGATTTGCGCGAAAATTGAAGAGGAATTGCAAGGACTTTCGAGTGAAGAACAAAAAGAAATGCTACAATCCTTTGGCATTGCCCAAAGCGGTCTTGAGCGCATTATCCGCTCCGGCTACGACACTTTGGGCCTGATCAGCTATTTTACCGTTGGCCCCAAGGAAGTGCGCGCGTGGACCATCCACGAAGGCTGGAAGGCACCCCAATGCGCCGGTGTTATCCATACGGATTTTGAACGCGGTTTTATCCGCGCCGAAATTATTTCCTATACCGACTATGTGACTCACAAAACTGAAGCTGCCTGCCGCACCGCAGGTGTTCTGCGTACCGAAGGCAAAGAATACATCATGCAAGACGGCGATGTGGTACATTTTTTGTTCAACGTATAAAGCAGGAACAGTGCCGAGAGCATTTTGCTATTGAAAATAGCTAGACGCTCTGGCGACGAGAACCGTCACCCGCCCCGTAGGCGTAGGCGAAATGTACTTTCGCCCTAAAGCGCCGGAGGGAGTGTCTGAAATCAAAAATGCTTTAAGGCTCTTTTCTCAACCCTAACTTATAGCGAATTTGGCGGCATATACCCATAAGAGTGTCATATTCGTGACGGCGAAGGGGGAAACGCCCCAAAAAGCGCCGAAAAGGCATCATAAAATAATCGGGATTATCCCCGTGCAAATAGTCGAGCTGCAAAAGTGTATCTTTTAGGGTGGACGTGAGGCGTTCCCCCTCTTCCGTATTCATACGGCGCGAATTGGGCAAAGGACTCCCCTTATGCCCCTGCCCCGCCGTGCGGGCTTTATGGCATTCATAGAGCACCAGCAACAACGCTTGCGCCACATTGAGCGACGAAACCCCCGGCACAGTGGGGATGGTCACCAAACGGTGGCACAATTCCACTTCATCATTATCCAACCCGCGATCTTCAGGGCCAAACACCACGGCCACCGCAGCTTGCTCCGCCAGTACGGCGGCAACTTCTCCAGCCGCACTTTCGGGGGTCAACCATTCGCGCCGCCAACCACCGGTGCGGGCGGTGGTGCCCAAGACAAGGCTCGTGCCTGTCAGCGCTTCGGCAAGGGTGGGGACAAGGCGCACAGCTTCCAACAAAGTCTGCCCTTTAGCAGTGGCAAGGGGCCGCGCTTTGTCGATATGCCATAATTCGGGATCAACCAAAACAATTTCATCCGCCCCCATATTGGCACAGGCCCGCGCCGCCATGCCCACATTTTCAGGAAAGCGGGTCTTAACCATGACCACGCGCAACAGCGCCGCGCTCGCCATTATACAAAAAAGCGGTGGAGCCAGTACACCATTTCACCGGGGGCAGCAGGGGCCTCGGGCCAAATATACCGCGCCGTCAGCGCCAGCATAGCCCCCCCCGCCCCACACTTACACACCGTGCCCAAAAAACGCCCCATCATGGCTCCAAAAGCTGCGTCCACGGCTTCACCAGTGGCGCGCCCTTTACCTTTTTCCATCAAAAAACAGCCTGTCCACGCCCCTAATAACGCGCCGATAAGCGCCCCAAGGCCAAAAAACAAGGGAGCCAGCAAAATAGCCCCGGCAATAGCCCCCACCATGCCCGCAAAAGTGCCGGACGAACTGGAGCCGTATTTGCGGGCTTTAATGATTTGCAGGCCAAATTCCAGCACTTCACCCAATACGGCAAAAGCGATCAGTAGGGCAAAAAATACAATATTGAGCTGTGCCGTATCGGGATAGATATATTTCCAAAGGCACACAAGCCCCAAAATAATCCAGTTGGCGGGCAGCCCAAACACGTTCAGCACCAATATCAACGCCAGAAAGCTTAAAAAACCGCTGGCAATAATAAAGGCTAAAGCTGGGGGAATAAACGGAATCATGCTTGTTTAGCCTCAGAACGTACATCCCGCACCCGTACCGCTTTACCGCCATCGGCCTTGGGCAGAGAACCGGACTGCACGAGCTCCACCTTGGGCGTTACCAAAATTTCATCGCGCAAACGGTGGGCAATGGTTTTTTGAAGATTTTGCAATTGGCGCATATCTTCCACAAAATATTCTTCGCGGATTTCCACTTGGACTTTAATCACGTCAGCCAGTCCGTCATTTTCCAATACAATCAAATAATTTTGTCCCACTTCAGGGAAGGACATAATAACCTGCTCCACCTGCATAGGATAAATGTTCACGCCTTTGATGATAAACATATCATCCGCACGCCCTAAAATACGGTCAATACGCCGATGTTTACGCCCGCAAGCACAATCCCCCGGCAGAAAACGGGTCAGGTCGCGGGTTCTGTAGCGCAAAATAGGCATGCCCTGGCGGCACAGGCTGGTCATAATCAATTCGCCCACTTCACCTTCGGCAAGGGGCTCACCGGTTTTGGGATCAACAATTTCCGGCAAAAAAGCGTCTTCCCACACGTGCAGTCCGTTCTGGTGTTGGCATTCAAAAGCCACGCCGGGGCCGTTCATTTCAGACAAACCATAGGAATTATACACTTGCATATCAAATATTTGCTCAATGCGTTTGCGAAATTCTTCCGTGTAGGGTTCGGCCCCCACAAGAGCAACGCGTAAGGACAAATCCCGTGGATTTTCCCCCACTTCCAGCATTTTCTCACCCAAAATGAGGGCATACGAGGGCAGAATATGCACCACAGTAGTACGAAAATCCTTCATCAATTTGATTTGGCGCCGCGAATTGCCCGCTCCCGCAGGAATAGTCATACAGCCCAAACGCTCCGCCCCAAAATGGATGCCCAATCCTCCGGTAAACAGACCATAACCCGACATGTTTTGAAACACATCTTCACGCCGAATACCAATCATATACATGCTGCGGGCCATGAGATCAGCCCATGAATTAAGATCATTTTGCGTATGACAAATCGCCGTGGGCGTGCCCGTTGTGCCGCTGGAGCAGTGCATACGCACAATTTCTGCTGCGGGAACACACAATAAACCTGTGGGATATTGCTCGCGCAAATCGGCCTTAGTGGTCATGGGAATGCGCTGCACATCATCAAGGCTGGTGATGTTTGCCGCGCTAACGCCCGCTTCTGCCAATTTTTGCCCATAATAAGAACACTTGGAGGCATGCGCCACCACAGCCCGCAAACGGGTTAATTGCGTTGCTTCAATCTGTGCCTTGTCCCAGGTTTCGGCTTTGTCAAAAAAATCCATGTTCATTCCCTTTTATCCCTGTGCAAGAGTAAATTTAGCGGCCATACCTTCAAGAAGACCGTAACAGCCTGCCAGCATCATATCCCCATAAGGAGCAACAAATTGCCCGTAGCCCCGCAAAAGTTCCCGCCGAGGCCCCAGCACAAAGGTAGGATCAAAACCCGCTGCCGCCTCGGGAATATGCCCGAAAGCTGTGCCATGCCCGCCTGTAGCCCGCACTTGTTCATCGGGCAGCCAACCCATACGAAATTCCTGTAAGTCTTGCAACAATTGCTCTACAGAGCGCATGCCCGTGTGATGCTCATAGATGCCCAATATTCTTTGCTGATATACGAGTGCAGCCACACAATGACTGTTGCCAATATTGACAATAGTGACGCCTTCGCGCTGGCTGCGATCACGTACTTCCGGCAAACACAAAGCGCCCAGTAAGGCCGCCGTGCCCGTATCCGCCACGGGGCCACCGGTAACAGCATGTAGGGCCACAAGGCGTGTAAGATTGGGCGGCGGAACCGTATATATCCAGTCCGCCGGATGCGGTGAAACATCTAATAGACCGCGCCAATGCCGCATACGCCCCTGCCGGTTACCCGCCTCATGGATCCCGTGATCCTGCGCCGCCGCCACAACCCTGTGGGGCAAGGGCAAGCCAGCCTGACGCAACAGGCCTTCCCAATGGGCGGGGCTATAGTCGCTTATCGCCACGGCTACCGCACCTTCTGGGCAATGGTGGCTGATACTGAAGCCCATGGAGCGAACCATCTCCGGGCTATCGTGAACAGCACAGGCCGCCTCGGGCGAAAGTGCCACCGCCAAGCCCGCTGCCGTATGCGCCTGCAAAGCTCGAGTAAAACCACCGCCCATATTCCTACCGTACAACCATACAGAGCGCCCTAATTGGGTAAGGGCGCGCACCCGTTGCGCCACGAGACGCGCGGGCGAAGGCAACACAAAACGGGGCCAATTTTCCGGTTCCATTTCTGGACGCGCCAGCAACACATCTTGCGTGCCACTGCCAATATCCAAGCATAGCACTGGGCCAGTCATGTGTAAAAAATGCAATATATCAGCATGTGGCATACTACTATCCTGCAAAAGTTAGAGGAAGAATACCACTGTCAATACTCGGAACTTGCCAAGTGTGCAAGGGTACACAGGGGCGCAAAAACAATATGATATTTGCAGTTCCATTTTGTATGGCTGTCAACGAGCAAACAAAAGTGAGAATTTATCAGGCAAATCCTGTGCTCGCGGCACAGGCAAATCTATCCTTGCATTTAACCTTACTCAACGCTAGATTATATTCCTAGCTAGGAGGTGAATA
>JAVVPD010000115.1:0-6214 GCA_036655975.1 Desulfovibrionaceae bacterium
GTCAGCGGCACGGCCTTTATGGCTGGTCTTGCTAAAACATGGCAAGGCTCGGTGGCGGACTTTTTAGTGGGCGCATTTTTTGAAGCAACCGTGGGTAATTATAAGGCGAGCAGCGATTTTGGTTCTGCCTCTGTAGACGGCAAAGGCGATAATAGAGCCTTGGGCGGCGGTATCCTTGCCCGCATGGATATGACCGACACAGCATTCAAAGGTCTGTATGCTGAAGCTTCTTTCCGCCTTGGTGACTTGACCAATAACTACCGCAGTAATGATGTGCATGATTTTACAGGAAAAAATGCCAGTTATGACAACCAAAACACCTATTATGGTGCACATGTCGGCATAGGTTATCTTTTTGATTTTACAGATAAAGCCAACCTTGACCTGTATGGCAAATACTTTTGGACGCATCAGACAGGGCAAGATGTGACCATTCTTGGGGATGAATTTCAATTCAAAGATATGGATTCCTACAAGCTTAAAATGGGCGGGCGCTTCAGCTATGCAGTGGCAGAAAGCCTTGCCCCATACATTGGCGCTGCATGGGAACATGAATTTGATGGCAAGGCAAAAGCAACTACCTATGGCTTTGATGTGCCCGCGCCTTCGCTTAAGGATGACACGGGCGTGGGAGAAATTGGGCTTTCATGGAAGCCGGCCAATGCTCAGGGCTTTTCTGTAGATCTAGGTGCTCAAGGATATATCGGGCAACGCGAAGGCATAAGCGGCACATTGCAATGCAAGTATGAATTCTAAAAAAATTCTTTATTGTTAAAGTGGGTTAGTTTTGACTTGATCTGACAGTGAGCCCTTGAAAGAAAAAGGGAATCTCCGTTTTGGTGAAAGTGTAACGGAGATTCCTTACCGAGCTTCTGAACCTTGCTGCCGAGCTTGGCAATATTTCTAAGGCCTGCAAAATGGCGGTTTTGCTATATCTATGGCAAAACCGCCGTTCATAAAAAGCTATTCTTCGCCGCCTTCACTTTTTTTGCCTTTCTTCTTAGGCGGAGTCCCGTGTTTTTCCACCAAAAATTTACTCACCGAAGGTTTACGGTGGGTACATTCTTGTTTCAGGCAGTGGGTGGGGCACACGTCCACGCAGGCCGAGCAATAAACGCACAAGAAGGGATCGTAGGTCCACACGCCTTCTTTTGAATCTACGGTAATCGCGTCGGTGGGACATTTACGCGCGCAGGATGAGCAGAAAATACAATCTTCCACATCATTGAAGATTCGCCCACGGTAGCCTTTGAGCGGTTCGCGCACCTCAAAGGGATAAGCCCGTGTGGCATAATCGTTGACCAAATTTTGCAATATATTTTTCAGCATATACACAACACATAACCCTCCTCAGGTAGGGAACGGGCACTAACGCTCCGTGCAACTAATGCAGGGGTCGATACTCAACACAATAACCGGCACATCCGGCAATTTACAGCCCGGCAGCATCAGCAGCAGGGAGGGTACGTTGGCGAAGGTGGGAGTACGCACGCGCACACGATCCAACATTTTGGACCCATTGGCCCGCACATAATAGAACAATTCGCCACGGGGTTGTTCCACGCGGAAAACGGATTCGCCTTCAGGGTTGCCGCGCACCTTCACCGAAAGCTCCGTATCGGGCAAACGGTTGAGGGCTTCGCGGATAATATCCATGGAATGCAGAGTTTCCAAAAAACGTACCTTATTGCGCGCGTAACAGTCGCCGTCGTGTTCCACCATGGGCAGGAAGTTCAGGTCTTTGTAAGCGGCATAGCCGTTCATGCGTTCGTCGATATTCCAGCCGCTGGCGCGCAGCGTGGGGCCAGCCGCACCGATAAGATAGGCTTGTTCCTTAGTCATGATGCCGATACCACGCGTGCGTTCCTGCACCGTGTAGTCTTCAAGCATGGTACTCATAAGGTCACGCATGTCTTTTTCGAGCAGATTCAGTTCTCCGAGAATCCATTTTTTCTGATCAGCATTAATGTCGCGGTGGACACCGCCCACCATGTTGACGGACAAAATAACGCGATTGCCTGCGGTCTGTTCACAAATATCCATCACGCGTTCACGGATACGCCAGAATTGATGAAACACACTTTCAAAGCCGAAAGAGTCCGCAAACAGCCCAAGCCACAGGAGGTGGGAATGGATACGGTGCAATTCCGACCAGATCACCCGTAAAAATTGGGCACGGGGCGGGGGGGTGATGCCCATCATGTCTTCAATGGCGCTGCAATAGCAGATGGCGTGAATGCACGAGCAAATACCGCAAATGCGCTCCACAACATAAACCATCTGGTTATAATCTTTATTACGCACCAAGCTTTCCAAACCCCGGTGGACAAAACCAAGTTGGGGAATGGCTTCCACCACGGTTTCATCTTCCACCACCAACTTAAGGTGCAAGTGTTCTGGCAGTACGGGATGCTGCGGGCCAAAGGGGATAACGGTTGTTCTGCCCATGGTTATGCTCCCTCCTGCACTTTTTTCAGCGTGGTCATTGTAAAGAAGGGCGCGCGTTTCACTTCGCCTTCCAGATACATTTTGCCGTCATAGTCCAAAGGCAGACCGTCAAAACGGACGCCAAACTGGTCTTGGGTTTCGTTTTCAATCAGCAGGGCACACAAATAAATACCTGCGATACTAGGAATTTTTTCTGTCTTGTCCACTTCCATGCGTAAATGGTGCATGCTCAAGTCTTTATCAAAATGATAATACAAAATCAGGGTGTTTTCGTCCTTAACGGTCTGTGACAAAGTCACAAAACGATACCCGCCCTGCTCGATTTCTTTCACGGTTTCCAGCAGGCTTGCCGGAGTAACGGTGGTACTTTCAAAAAGCATAAGTTCTTTCCTTATTGGCGCTAAAGGGGGGAGCTAGTCTTTATCCATGCGACAAGCAACGGGCATGGGAGCCAGCCCCAACTTGGCCTTAACCACGTCAAGGGCTGTCACCACACCATCGATAATGGCTTCAGGTTTGGGGGGACAGCCAGGCACAAATACGTCTACAGGAATAACCGTATGCGCGCCCGACAGCACATTATAGCTCTCCTTGAATACCCCACCCGACAAGCAGCAGGCACCAATGGCAACAACGGCCTTGGGTTCTGGCATTTGTTCATAGAGCGTCTTGAGCACATGCTGATTGCGGTGATTAACCGTACCCGTCACGAGCAGCACGTCCGCATGTTTGGGATTACCCGTGTTGACAACACCAAAGCGTTCTACATCGTACATGGGGGTCAAGCAGGCCAGCACTTCAATATCGCAGCCATTGCACGAGCCGCAGTCAAAATGGATAATCCACGGTGACTTCAGACGGCTTTTATTGATCATTTTATCCAAAAATCCCATATTATGCTCCTTTAGGCCACGTACAGCCACAACAAATTCACCAGCGCAAGACCCATGCCGAGGGCCAGAGACTTCTGCACCATCCACTGCCAAGTCAGGCGCGCGGTAATATTGTCGATGACAATTTCCGTGAATAACGAGGCCGCTACCACTAAGAACATGCCCACGGGACTAGTGTGCCAAAAAACAGCGCACAGGCCCAGAATAAGCACGGTATCAAACCAGTGCCCCAGTTCGACCAAAGCCAAATACGGGCCAGAATACTCTGTTTGGATACCACGAACCAATTCTTGATGCCCGTGGTGGCTTGCAGAGATATCAAAAGGCGACTTGCGAAGTTTGATGGTCAGTGCATAGCCAAGGGCAAGGAACAGCAAGGGCATTTTCAGCAGCAGTGGTTCCGTTTGCGTGAACACCGCCGAGAGCATGAAGGAGCCCGTGCACATGGAAAAACCCACGAATACCAAAATCAGGATGGGTTCATACGCCAGCATCAGCAGAAGTTCGCGTTGCGCCCCCACCTGACTGTAGGGGGAAGGCACACACACGGCCCCCACCACCTGAAAAACCGCTCCGATGGTGAGCACAAAGAACAGCAACAGCAAGTCGCCGCCCAAAAAGAATATCCACACGGCTAGAGCCGAAGAAACCACATACATATAGGCGCTGAACACCAGCCACGCATTCGTGGCCCGGGGTGCTTTGCCAAACAATTTAAGCACATCGTAAAAGGGCTGCAACAGGGGCGGCCCCATGCGCGATTGCATACGCGCGGTGATTCGCCGGTCTATCCCTGTCAGAACACCCCCTGCAATGGGGGCCAATAACGCACATACGGTGGCACCGAAGAACGAGAACATTAGAGCAGCCCTCCTACCAATACGATCAAAAAGGCTGTGGAAATCACGTCAATAAAGCGCGTGACCTTTTCTTCGCCAAAATATGAGGCCAAATAGTAGTTGGAAACCTTTGCCTCTTCAAAAACACCCATGGGGCCTTTAAAGCCTACCTTGGTGCCTTCCCGCATTTCCAAACCCGAAAAATAGGGTAAGGACTGGGCAGACTGCGGCACCGCGTGCGCCGCCTTCCATGCTAGCCACACCCCGCAGCCCAGAACCACAAACAGGAAGTAGGTCCAGAACTGCCCCGCCGGGCCCATAATAATTCCCGACATGATGGCGTCTACAGGAATACCCTTGATACGCGCGTACACCGCCACCGAAGGTGCCACAAAATTGTTCAGCACAAAGGGTGAAATGAACGAAAAGAACACCGCCCCCACGCACAGAGCGCGTAAAGCGAAGATAACCGAAGGCTTGGGCACCCCCTTGGAAGGATGCTGGTGCAATTGGGCGGATGAAACCAATATGCCCGCCCAGCGTGCCCAATACAGTACCGTAAAGGCAGAACCCAGCGCGATGAAGAAAATAATCGGGGTCATGGCTTGCGTTGCGCTGGCCACGGCTTCAATCGCCATCCACTTCCCGATCAGCATACCGAAGGGGGGCAGCATCATGGTGAAAATGGCAATAGCGGTAATCATGGCAGTACGCGGCATAACCGAATACAGGCCGCGCATGTCTTCAATATCACGGGAGCCGATGCGCTGTTCAATGGCCCCAACACAACAGAACAACAAGCCCTTGGACACCGAGTGATAGATAATAATCATGGTCCCCGCAGTAATGGAGGCAGCCGTGTTAATACCCACACACGCGATAATCAGCCCAAGGTTGCCGATGGTGGAATAGGCCAGAATTTTTTTACCGTCACTCTGGCTTACCGCAATAATGCAGGCCCCCACAAAGGTGAAAGCCCCGAACAAGGCCACGATGGTAGACATAGTGGTACCCGAAAAAGCCGGAGCCATACGCAACAGCAGATAGGTACCCGCCTTCACCATGGTAGCCGAGTGCAGCAAGGCCGAAACCGGCGTGGGTGCCACCATGGCCCCGCACAACCAGCTTTCAAAAGGCACTTGCGCCGATTTGGTAAAGGCCGCCAGACAGAAAAAGGCAAAAGGCAACAGCATGGCTGTGGTCTTCATGTCTGGGCCTACCATCTTTTGCAGCACCAAACTGGTGGACAAGGTGCCCAAGCTTTTTTGTAAAAACAGCATGGCGGAGACAAAGGCCAAACCGCCGAGCACGTTCATCCACAAAGCTCTGGTGGCATTGTCCTTGGCAATTTGGGTACCATCATGCCTGATGAGCAAATACGAACACAATGTGGTTACTTCCCAGAAAAGGAACATCCACGTCAGGCTGTTGGACAGCACAAGGCCATTCATGGCCCCCAAAAAGCAAAAAATAATCGCGAAAAAGCGCGGCTGCCGTGAAACAGTCAATTTTAAATGTGCCTCGTGCAGATCCATGTAGCCCATGGCATACACGGTGATCAGGCCCCCCACCAGGCTGATAATGACGACCATAATCAACGACAAGCCGTCTGCGGAAATACCCGTGGCTGGCGCGGTGGTTCCCCCGAGATACAATTTAAGATAGGCCAGACCAATGAGTTGCAACACGGTCATGCCAATAATGAGCCGATGCTTTTTTTCCCAGCCAATAGCCAAGATATAAAAGAGCAAACAAAAATCCAGCAGTGTAAACAGATGATCCAGAGGAATACCCCAAAAGTGAGAGGTATCCAGAGTAAAAGAGCCCTGAAAACTCAGCATCAACGCAGCAAGCGCGATGACCAACACTGCCACTGGAACCAGTATTTTGCGTGTGGCGCTGCTTTTGACATAATATAAGGTTATGCCCACAATAAACGGCAGAACTACACAGCAGAAAACAAGCATATTCAGCATACAAACCTCTTGCTAGCCCTTCTGCAAATTTAGGCCATTCAAGACCCGCACGGGAACC
>JAVVPD010000116.1:0-6194 GCA_036655975.1 Desulfovibrionaceae bacterium
AGATTGTGCAGCTTGCCCCCTCTAGCGGTGAGTTGGGATTTGTCCAACACCACCCGCACCTTGACCTTGCGCCTATTGGCAGCTTCCAAGGCGGCATTGATAGGGGCTGATGTAAAGCTGTAGGCAAGAACGCAGATTTCATGCTTGGCATGGCCTATAGTCCGCACGATGGCTTCTTCTGCACCCCCTTTGGGGGAAAAGTAGACCTCTGTTCTAACGCCATTGAGCGTCAGTGTTTCCGCATGAAGCGGATACACGGGCAGCAGGGGCAGGAGAGTCAGCAGGAACCTGAGCGTAATTTTTAATTCCAGCGTCATATTGGCTACTACGCCAGACCCACCATGAGGCGGGCCTGGCGCAAATATTCATAAATTAAATTATTTTGCATAGCTACCCCCAAACGACGTATTGGCTCCACAAAGTTACATTCCCGTGCCAGGAACATACATAATTTAAGCACTTTTTGCAGTGAAAAGCATATAAAAATCGTCTAACTCTTCTGATTACTTCATAGTAACCCAGCCTTTCTTTACAGGCCCTTTCTGCAAACTCTATCCCCAATAATTGCTGTACAGAAAAATCCATGCTTGGATACACTAGGGGGCCTTGTAATACGGTTTTCCATGGGCGACAAAAACACACATATAAAAAATTCAGACTTATGGATTTGCAGCACCTGATTTGACGATGGAGGCGGGGGCTTCCATATGCCCGTTGGGAGTAAGTGCCTTGTCTACATACGAATAGACGGTTTTAGCCAGCATTTTATTGCCTGCTGATGTCACGTGCACGCCGTCTTTCGCTCGCAGGAGAATCCTTTTACCATTGGGTGTTAGCGCCGCATACTGATAATTGCCGCTACCATCAGCCAAGGTGCCCCACACATCGACAAAGGTAACATTTTTATTTTCGCACGTTTGCCGTATAACTTCCATGATGGCATGAACTCGTGGGCGCATGGCTTTTGACCCCATAATAGGCGCTGAAACCCATATGGAAACGGCACCGTTTTCAGCAATTATATTGATGATTTCTTCTACCTTACGTGCGTACGCCTGCTTCCAGCGGGGCGAGTCGAAATGATAACGGGCACCAGCATCCGTCACCGACTGGTCATCATTTGTGCCGATGCAGAAAACAACGACACTGGGATGGTTGGTACGCATATAGGTGCGCATAGCTTTGGGCCAATCATAAAAGTCTGGACGGCAAAGTCCGGTGGATGAACGTCCTGCCTGTACAAATGTAAGTCCAGTACGGTTGGCAAGCATAGTTGCCATGACTGGCCCCACCCCCTCCATGATGGAATCACCTGCAAAGAGCACTGTCTGCGGAATAATCCATGGCTGGCGAACAAGCTTTCGACTGAGCTCACGACTGTGGAAGATGAGCAGAGTGTCCGTGGTCTCGGGCAACACCAGAGGTGCCGCATACAGCACATGCGGAACAAAGAAGACAGCAAGCGTCAGCCAAATTCGTACATTCATGGGCATCAATGCCAATGGTTTTATAGTAAGCACCCCCCTGCAGGGCATATGCTACGCATCCTTTGCAGCAGGCAGCGGGGACTCAGCCACGCAATCACCACGGGATTTACAGCTCGTCAGTTTTGAGCACGCTTTCGGCTGTGCTTGGGAGGCAAGGAAACAATTTCAAGGGTAACATCTGCTACTCCCTGTTTTAGCATCCCAATGGCAATTGCAGCCTGCCGTGAAATGTCAATAATATATTTTTTTGAACTCGGCCCTCTATCTGTTATTTGCACCACTGTACATTTTTTATTCTTTTTGTTTGTAACCTTGACCATGGTGCCAAAGGGCAGAGTCCTGTGAGCGGCTGTCAGCTTAGTGCTGTCGAAACGCTTGCCACTTGCCGTACTATTTCCTTGGGCTTTTTTGCCATACCAAGCACTTACGCCAGTCATTTTTTGCCCGATAGCCCATGACGACTGTTTGTTTTCAGGCTGTGCCGTGTTCTGCTGTGCTTTTTTTCCGGCATGTGCGGGCGCGGCTAAAAGACAAACACTAAGGAATACAAGGAAAAGGTGTTTTGTAACATACTGCATGAAACCTCCAGTAAAGCACTAGCGAGAAAGTCTTTCTTCAAGATACGGAAGAATAGCGCGGGCCAGTTGTTCGTTGCCTGCCCGGGTCACGTGTACGCCATCTTTGGTTCTCAAGGCTATTTTTTCCCCACCGGCGGTAACGCTGAACCGCTGATACTTTCCTGTAGAGTCAGCGAGCGTTTCCCAAACATCTACAAAGGTAACATTTTTATTTTCGCAGGTTTTGCGTATAATTTCCATGATGGCATGAACTCGTGGGCGCATGGCTTTTGGCCCCATAATCGGCGCTGAAACCCATATGGATGTGCCGCCGTTTTTAGCAATAATATTGATGATTTCTTCTACCTTACGTGCGTACGCCTGCTTCCAGCGGGGCGAGTCGAAATGATAACGGGCACCAGCATCTGCCACCGACTGGTCATCATTTGTGCCGATGCAGAAAACAACCACGGAAGGGCGGACGCTTGCCATATATGCGCGCATGGCCTTGGGCCAATCATACACATCTGGACGGCACAGTCCTGTGGATGACCGCCCTGCCTGCACAATATTGAGCTCATTGTGGCTGGAAAGTCTGCCTGCCATAACAGGGCCAAGGCCCTGCATAATGGAGTCACCCGCAAAAAGCACTGTGGGCGGCGTGTACGGTACCGGCTGTTCAATAGTCATTTCCGAACGAGAGCAGGCAAAGAGAAAGAGGTAAACCCCTAGTAAAATAAGGCGCTTCATCATAGTCATTATCGCTTCCTTAGCGCGATGCCTGTGGAGTACCCTCAGGTTGGGACATTGCGGTGTTTTTTTCCATTTCAAGAATATACTTTTTTATGCTGGGCACCACTTGCTCAATAATCATCAAGCTGCCTGCATACGAAACATGGTATTTATCTTCTTTGCGTATACGCACCAGATCCCCTGAGGGGGTCTTCTTAAAAATTTGATACTTTCCATTTTCGTCAGCCAGCGTTGGCACAGTGTCAACATATTCCACGCCTTTGTTCTGACATGCCTGATATTGCATTTTTGAAATCAGTGGAACCCACTTGGTAAACGGTTCTGATCCCATAATGGGCAATCCTATCCAAATGGGGGTGGCCTTGCCCTTGAGCGCGACCTCAATCATGCTTTCGGCAATTTCCACATATTTTTTCTGCCACTCTGCTGAAGTAAACGAATATCTTCGTTTACCATCAAAAATATTTTGCAGATCATTTGCCCCGACAAAAAAAAGGACAATATCAGGTGAATGTTGTTGTATAAAACCATCAAGCTTTTTAGGCCAGTTCCAGTTTGTGCTGACGCAAAGTCCTGTGGAGTGCTTTGCAGCGAAGATAAACTGGACGTTTGGATCCTTGTTATAAAAAGTCCGCATTATTGTCAGCACTATTTCTTCCATGAAGGAATCGCCCGCCAGCAACACTTTATACCGACGCGATAGCGGGGCGGCAAAAATACTCTTGTCAGCAGTTGCCCGCCGTTTTTTCTTGTCGTGAGTCTTTATAGCAGCCTTTGGGACAGGCGGCGGTGATGCTACACGCGCTTCTTCAGCGTGTGTGCTCTTAACACTGCCAGCCTGATTTTCGGAGGAGGGAGGGAGTTCTGGTAAAACGGGTGCAGGCACTGGCTCTTGGCTATCAGCCTGCGCTGCCGTTGCAATCTCTTGCGTCTCTGGGGCTTGCTGTGCCGCTGATTCTGCTTCCACCGCAGGCAGCGCAGGTGTTTGCGGCGCTCCATCCTGTGGCTGTTCAACGTGATTTGCGATGGTTTTGTCGTGTTCCGAGGGCGTTTCCGCACTATGCACCGGATCCTCCCTGTCCTGTGCGCTGTCACCATTGCCTTTAAAAACAATAAGATCGTGGTCGGATACCCTATTGAAGGCAATAGTAAGCCGTGCGTATAAAAATTCTCCCCCTGTCACGCGGCTGATGCCGTGTAATGCCTGTGAAAGAAACTCCGGCAACCCTTTTTCCTGTATCACCAAGGCAAGCTGTTGCCCATTTAATGCTACATAACACAACATTGCAATAAAGCATATGCCAAAAATATTGGTGAATTTATTGGGATTTTTCATTTAAAACCTAAAATAAATAAAGGGGAGAACGCCGTCTGGGCCCATCGCCATAATGATTGTTACGCCCATCCCTACCGCTACTCCCTGTGCTTGCCATGGCAGGTGAGCCTGCAAGCGGGTGCACAGCATATAACAATTCTGCCCCCATACCTGAATGAAAAATCCTAAACAAATAGCAAAAATAGCAAAAAGAGGAAAACCTTCTCCCCCCATGCTACATTCCGTAAGTTTTTGAAAAATAGCAAAGGCACGTTCAAGACTGTCCGCGCGAAAAAATACCCAGAGCAGGCATACAACATGAAATGTCAGCATCCATGTAATCGCTTTTTTCCAAAGAGTAGTCTGCTGTGGGTGAATAGTTGCATTTTTCCGGCGCAATGCTGTGAACGCCACTTGTAGGACGAGCCCAAGGCCGTGTAACCCTCCCCATATAACAAATGTCCACGAACTCCCGTGCCAGAGACCGCCGATAAGCATGGTAAGCATATTGTTGACGTATATATTTCCGCTACGGTTGCCCCCGAGCGAAATGTACACATAGTCTTTCAACCATTCAGAAAGGCTTATGTGCCAGCGGTGCCAGAAGTCTTTAAGGCTGCATGCGAGATAGGGGCTTTTGAAATTGGGTGGCAGCTTGTACCCCATCAGCCTGCCGATTCCCAGCGCCAGATCCGTATAGCCCGAAAAGTCGCAGTATATCTGTATGGCATACCCATATACGCCGATGGCAACAGCCACGGAGGAGTAATTTTCCGGAGCAGCAAAAACGTGCCGGACGATGTGCTCTGAAAGATAGCTTGAAAGGACAACCTTTTTGAACAAGCCGCTCAAAATAAGCAAAAAACCTTCCTGAAAAGCGACCGTATCCCGCAGCGGGCGGTCAAGCTGCTCCATAAAGGCCGGTGCCCGCATAATCGGCCCGGACATCACCGTGGGAAAGAAAGAAACATAGGCAAAGACTTCCCAAAAGCCATAGGCCGCCTGAATATCGCGACGGTACACATCAACGATATATGAGATGGCTTGAAAGGTAAAAAAAGAAATCCCTGCAATAGATACAAAATTATTTTCTAGCACTTTCCCGACATCACTCGGAAAACCCAAAAATACACAAATATTTTGCGCTGTTTCAAGCAAAAACTCATGATATTTGAAAAGCGCGAGCAACACTACACATAGGCTTACTGCGAAAAAAACTATCCTTTTCCTTTTTTGCTGCGCCTGCCTACGTGAAAGGAGTATAGCCGAAAAATAGGCTGTGGTGGATACAAGCACCAACACTGCTAGGCCCCACAAACCCGCATGGGAATAAAAGAAATAGTTACAGACAAGCAGTGTCACAAGATGAATAAAATGCCAGCGGCGGGTATACCAGCAACACCAAAGGGCTGGCAAAAAAAATAATACAAATTGTAGAGTTACAAAATTCATTATGCCATCTTGTGTTATGTCCAAGTATAAACAACGAAATATTTACACAAATAAAGGAAGATAATAATATATTGTTTACGTGTTTTCATGACACCACACGCCACATATGGGCAATACAGCTCAACTTTGTTGGGCATAAAAAGTTAGCATACAGCACATATTAACACTCATAGCGGTTAGACTGTGTGCTGTCAATGGGTGATAAGAAAAGTTTAATAACTTTTTGGAATCATCTATGAAAAATGCGTATACAGCTATGGATATTGAAAATTTAAAAATGATAGGTTCTTTTTTTCGAGGGTTACGCCTTGAAAAAGGTTTGTCAATTGAGCAACTTGCTGAAATTGCAAATCTCAATAGAAACTATCTTGGCGAAGTTGAGCGGGGGGAACGCAATATCAGCCTCATCAACCTCATTCGTCTTGCTAAAGCCCACGGGCTTCCATTGCGCGAAATTTTTCCTAAAAATTTGTAGTATCACTGCATAGCTGTATGTCATTCAAAAATATTGAATGATATATTACGCCTTTGAAGTTAGTTCCCCGTATTCTTTCAAATACCCAAAAGCCCTACCCAGCATCTCGCTGGGTAGGGCTTTACCTTTTTCAGGAGGTCAATCCATGTGCGAAT
>JAVVPD010000117.1:0-6160 GCA_036655975.1 Desulfovibrionaceae bacterium
ATTTTACCCCATACCCTGAAAAAAAAAGTCTGTCCACCTTACGGCCGCAGATCCCCACCGAATTTATGTACCTTTACGGCCCCAAATTTCGAGTTGCGGGCGGGCACTGGCAAGATCATCAAGGCTCATGCGGACTTGTTGCGGCCCGACAGACCATGGGGCGACTTGATAGGGCTGAAAGTGGATGAGAATGGCGTTGGGGAGCAAGGTAATGGCGGAGAAATTTTCCGTATCAGGGCTGGTACCGCTTTTAAGGATATTAACGGTACTTTCTTCACTCAATTCAGCGTTGAGGACACTGTAGCAATACGTCGACATAAGCTCCAAAGCCTGCTCGACATCCTTAAAAAGATCTTCAAGGCTCAACTGCACTCCGCCTTCAACGTCGAAATTGAGCGTAATAATATCCAGATTCCCATGGGCACCGCCGGTATAAGTCCACACTTCATAGGTAATACTCACGGCTGCGGCCGAGGGACGGCTCACCGTGTATTTGCCTTGCAATTCGTACGCCGTTTTATCGTCAGTGGTAGCTTCTTTGGTGACGTTTTCCTGAAAGTTATTCGCCATATTCGTGGCCCACAAGGCAATATGCTTGTCAATGGTGGGCAAGCCCAATTCTGGATAATTGACAACAATACTCAAAGACACCGGGGCCGTGCCTTCAAGGCGAATTTGTTTATCCACAAGGGGGGCATATGTGGGCTGGACAGCGGGCGCGGACAAAGGCGGGGAAGGAACCGTGCTGGCAAGGGCGTCCTCCGCAATTTGTGGGTTGTGGCCTGCGGCACTGTGCGCTGCAGTAGGGCCAGCAACAAGCACCCATACACAATATAGCATGGCGTAAAAATAGATCCGCATGCCTTCCTCCATATAATAATACTCTGTATATTCGTAAGTTTTTCATTTTCAAGCGTAGAGACCCAAACGAAGTCTCCATACTTTTTTACCTTGTAGCACTAATAAAGCCGTTGCTAAAGCAAGATATGTATTTGCAAAAAACATGTGCAATCGTAGTGGATTATGCGTCCATTGCAGGAGTTCTTCCAAGGGCACCTCATAGAGGGGCGAAAGAAGTTGCAGGCTGAACAAAATCAATAACAGAAAGGCCTCACGCAAGGCCAAGCGCATGTCCAGCAGCAGAGCCACCGCAAAAAGGGATTGTCCGGCTGTGAGCAATAATTCTTGCAGCTGGAAGGGGCCCATGGGCAGAGGAATACTGAAAGAGCCACTGGAAAGGCCGTATACACCGGGAATCATGCCCACCAGCAAAGTCCACTGGTTGAGCTTGCTGGAAAGCAGACTGCCAAGGGCCAAAGCGGCATTCCCGCGCAGGGCAAACATAATGGCCACAATAAATTCAGGAGCTTCAGAGGCAATGGGGGCTAGCCATTGCACCAAAAGAAACTCGTTAATGCCCAAGAGCGTGCCTGTAGCCACAAGGCTTTCGCTGAAGGGTTCGGCATTGGCAAGGATGACCAGCGCGGCAAAAATAAACAGTCCCACAACGGTACGGATACGCGTCTGCCGGGGCAAGTGAGCCAATACGGCGGCGGCCCCTTCGGGGCTTTCTTCTTCGCAAGGGCGTTTCGAAATAATTTTTATATACCACACATAAATGCCAATAAGCACCACACCGTCATACCAGACAAGAGCCCCTTTGAGGGGGATAGTCAGGGCATACACCGTAGCCATAGCCAAAAAAAGGATGTCCGTACGGCGCTCGGGGGACAGCTCCACAGCGGAATGATGCTTCCACGCAAAAATAAACACGAGCGTTGACCAGCCCACACCGATCAACAACCTGTTAGCGCCCGTCATATTGGCAATGGCGTAATGGGCGTAGTCACTGGCAGGATTTTGACCCGCCATCCACGTAAAATACATATCCACAGCATATTCCGGCAACACGGCGACAAAAGCCACCACGACCACAGCCACGGCTTGGGGAATGTCTAATTGGGCCACTTCGCATGCCCACGTCAGCAGGAAAGAAGCGCCAAAAATAGCCATACCCGCCAGCATGGCGACAATGACAGGGGACAAAGGCGTGTCAATCACCAGGAGACACAAGCCGGGAAGCGTCATGAACACGGCCACGATAAAGGGCCGGAGGGAATGAATAGTCATACACGTATAGAGGTAAGGGGTTTTTTAGGATTGTACGGGTAAAAAGCTAAAAATACCAGAGACTGTATGCCGGCACAAGGGAAGATTCAAGGCCATAGCCGCGTAGGGCAGGCAAGCGGCGGATAGGCAAAACATACTTTTTAGCATATATTGCCCCCATGTATACGCGTAAGGTATTGCACATTCTCCCAAGTTTTGGGCTGGGCGGCACGGAAAAAGTGGCGCAGCTCATTGCATGCGGTTTAGACCGCACCACCTACGAAGTAGCGGTGTACAGCCCCACGGACGGGCCACGGGCGGCATTTGTGCGCGCAGCGGGTATTCCCGTAATCATCCATGACGATGTGCAGCGTTGCGTCAACGCCTTTGTGCCAGATATTGTGCATATTCACCGAGGAGGCTGGCCTGAGCCCGCACTGCTGGCCCGCATTCGCGGGGGCTTGCGCTTTCGTGCGGACGGCACCAGACGCACACGCGTGGTGGAAACCAATGTGTTTGGGCGGCAGGACGCCTCCGTCAGCGGGCGCATTATCGATTGCACGGTCTTTGTTTCGCACTTTTGTGCACGCCGTTATGGGGCGGTGCATGGGGTGGAGATAGCATTGCCCCGTTACACCACCGTATACAATCCTGTAGAAACAGATTTTTTGGCAACGCACACGCGCAGTCCGGCAGTACGCGACTACACACGCCCCGTGGTGGGGCGCTTGTCGCGGGCTGACGCCGGCAAATGGTCAACGCTGGCCTTAGAAATGCTCCCCCCACTGGTGCGGGCTGTTCCGCAAGTGCGCTATGCGGTGGTGGGCGGCATTGGTTCCGCCTTCACCTATGTACGTGAGCACGATTTAGAAGAACATGTGACCTTCTTGCCTCCGGTGACGGATTTGCCCGCACTGGCGCATTTTCTGGATTCTTTGTCGGTTTTTGCCCATGCTAATGATACGGGAGAAAGTTTTGGGCTGGTTATTGCGGAGGCCATGGCTGCAGGCCTGCCCGTAGTAACCCACGCTTGCCCCCTGCCTAAGGACAATGCCCAGGTGGAACTTGTGGATCACAATGTCACTGGCCTTGTGGCCCACAATGCGGAAGACTACGCCGCCGCCGTGGCGTGGCTGCTGGGGCACCCGGAAAGCGCACGGCGTATGGGCATGGCTGGACAAAACAAAGCGCAAAAACTGTTTGCGGTGGCGGTGGTCGTGGCGCAGTGGCAACGCCTCTACGAATATGTCTGCCCTGAGGAAACAGCATGACCTTTCCCTACGCGCCCTACACCGCCGAAGTGCTACAGTGGCAATTGGGACAAAAAACACCCATGCCTGCCCCTGCTGAAGACGACGCACGCGCCCGCCGCACGGCAGATCGGGTTGTGCGTACCGTCATGCGGGCCGGTCACCGTCATGTGCTGGTGTTGGGGCTGGGTGACGGAACGCTGGCCCGCTTGTTGGCTCGCGCCTTGCCCGCCACCTGTATGCTGCTGATACTGGAAACGCAGCCCGCACTGGCACGGCAGGTATTATCGCGCTGGCCGGACTTGCAGCCGATGTTAATGGTGGATTCTTCGCCGTGGGCTTTACTCATGCTGTGCCAAGCCGTAGGGATTTCCCGTGAACACTGCCTGATCTGCCGCCCTTCTGGGGCGGATATGCAGACACCTTGTCTTCCCGTCGGACTGGAACAGTGGCGACGGCTGTTCTTGGGGGCCCGCCTACGGCAGGTAGCGACAGGCGCGCCCAAAGGAGTCCCTTCCCTGTCTGTGGCCTGCATCGCTCACCCGGAAGAAAACATGCTGACAGAATTTTTTGCCCACATTCCTCCGTGGGTGGCGGAACTGGTGGTGGTGTGGGACGGCGCGGCTCCTGCCCGTGTGCCGCCCTGCTCCGTGCCCCTGCGGCAAAAGATACGCCCTTTAGCCGGAAATTTTTCCGCCCAACGCAATGCCATGCTGGATTTGTGTCAGGGGGATTGGTGTCTGTATCTTGATGTCGACGAGACCCTAAAGGCGGAAACGTGGGCCGCGATACCCGCTTGGATGTCCGTGCACGTCGAAGAAGAAAGCACACGTCCACACGTAGGGGCCATTATGCTGCCCCGGCTCACCTTTATGCAGGATATGCGGCATGCGCGTATGGGCTATGGACTGTGGCCCGATGTGCAAGTGCGTCTGTTCCCCCTGCGGGCGGGGCTACGTTTTCACGGGGCAGTGCACGAACGCTTAACAGGGGTGCAGGGCTGCCACGCACTGGCCGGCGGGCATGCCCTGCTGCATTACAGCCATGTACGCAAGGATAAAGCCAGCCTGAGCGCGCGTTTACAGGTATTTGACCGCGCGGGACACGCGCGGCATATCCTCAGCACGGCCTATCCCGTGTTGCCTGTAGACTATTTTCAAGACTTGGGCCAAGCTTTTGGGGCAAATTCCCTACTGTGTTTGCCGGACTTAATTTGACAGAAGCTATAATTTAGGCCATACTAATCTATTAGCCAAGCGTTAAACATAAACGCGCAAACCCGACACCACCCGCTTGTATTATCCATAAGGTACTCAATATGTCCGCCCTCTTGCCCAGCATCGTTTTAGTGGGGCGCCCCAATGTGGGCAAATCCACCCTCTTCAACCGACTTATCCGCAGCAACCGCGCCATCACCCATGACCGCCCCGGCATCACCCGTGACCGTATGGACGGAATTATTCGCCGCAAGGGGCATCCTTCCTACGGTATTGTTGACACCGGGGGCATTCTGCTCGACGCGCACAGTGCCGTTACCGAAGGCCCTGAAGGCATCCGTGGCTTTGAACAAGAAATTCTCAATCAGGCCGAGGCCGCCTTGCACGAGGCTGTAGCCGTGGCGCTGGTCGTTGACGGTCGCGATGGTCTGCTGCCCGTGGACGAGCACCTCGCCACGCATATCCGGCGTCTGGGCAAGCCTACCCTGCTCATTGTCAACAAAGTTGACGGCATGGAAAAAGAGGACGAAATTACCGCCGAATTTCATGCCCTGGGGCTTCCCCTCCTCGCCGTCTCTGCCGAGCACGGTCACAATTTACGTTTTTTAGAAGAATCCCTCGCAGATCTCATCCCCGCCGACTGGGAGCACATTCCCGAAGCCGAAACCACCCTCAAACTCGCCGTACTCGGCAAACCCAATGCGGGCAAATCTTCGCTTATCAACACCCTGACGGGTGAAGCGCGCATGATCGTCTCCGATGTGGCGGGCACCACCCGTGACAGTGTCGACGTGAGCTTTGAACGCAACGGCGAACACTTCGTCTTTGTGGACACCGCCGGCGTACGCCGCCGTTCCAAAATTGTGGATACCGTTGAAAAATTTTCGGTGAATTCCGCGCTCAAATCTACCACTAAAGCCCATGTGACCTTGCTGGTGCTTGATTCCACAGAAGGAGTCAGCCAGCAGGACAAGCGCCTCATGGATCTGCTCAACGAACGGAAATCTCCCTTTCTGATTCTGGTCAATAAAACCGACCTCGTGCCCCAAGACAAGCTCAAAAAACTCAAAGCGGACATGACCGATTTATTGTCCATCTGCCCCCATGTGCCCGTGTTGTTCGGCTCTGCCCTCAAAGGCACAGCCCTGAACAAAATTCTGCCCTTGGCTCGCCAAATCTACCAAGAATGCAATGTACGCATCTCCACTGGCAAGCTCAACCGCGCCATGGAGGAAGTCCTTAACAAGCATCAGTGCCCCATTGTCAACCGCGTGCGCGCCAAGTTCTTTTACCTCACGCAGGCCGAAACCGCACCGCCCACCTTTGTCTTTTTTGTCAGCGATGCCACCCGCGTGCCCGAAAACTATGTGCGCTATCTTGAGCGCTCGTTACGAAAAATATTCACCATTTCTCACGCCCCCATGCGCGTTCGTTTACGCTCGTCGCATACCAAGAAGCTGAAAACATAACCGCGTATGGTTTGACATGTATCACTTTGCTATGGCAAAATACTCCACCAGCCCCCGCAAAATTTTTATGTTCTGCCACGGGCCTACGAAAACTCTTTTACCTCCACGGAGTGCT
>JAVVPD010000118.1:0-5545 GCA_036655975.1 Desulfovibrionaceae bacterium
GCGCGGACTAGCATTGGCTTTGGTGTGGGCAGCCCGGTGTTTGCTGCGGGTAAGGCCTTGAAGGCGGTAGATTATTCTTTTTCGCCCGAATTCCGCAATCGTTTGGACGCGCTGATTCCCTTTAAGGGGCTGACCCCAGATTTGATGGGCCGGATTGTGGACAAATTTGTGGCGCAATTGCGTACCAGCTTGAAAGATAAGAAAGTGCGTATCGAGTTGACGGAAGCTGCCCGCCAGTGGCTGGCGGACAAGGGCTATGACCCCGCATTTGGCGCACGTCCCTTGCAGCGTTTGTTGCGCGCGGAAGTGGAAGACGCTTTGGCGCAGGAATTGCTGTTTGGCTCCTTGGTTAAGGGGGGACTGGTGCGCGTGGATGTGGGGCCGGAGCAGAAATTGCAGTTTAGTTACACTGGCTAGCCGTGTTGTCTCTGCTAACAGCTGATACGGACTACTTTCCTCCCTTTGAATGTGCGGAGGAAGGGGGACTTGTGGCAGCGGGAGGGGATTTAAGCCCGCAGCGTTTGCTGGCGGCCTATACGCGGGGGATTTTTCCGTGGTATGGGCCGAATTTACCCCTGCTGTGGTGGTCGCCGGATCCGCGTTGTGTGGTATGGGTGCAGGATTTTCACGCGCCACGGCGGCTTTTGCGGCGCAGGCGTCGGGGAGATTTTTTTTTTACGGTGAACGAGGCTTTTACTGAAGTGATGCGCTGTTGCGCCAGCGTGCCACGGCAAGGGCAAGCGGGCACGTGGATTGTGCCGGAAATGATTGAGGCTTATAGCCTGTTGCACCGCATGGGCTATGCACATTCTGTGGAAGCGTGGCAGGGGACACGCCTTGTAGCGGGGCTCTACGGGGTGGCCTTGGGGCGCGTATTTTTTGGTGAGTCGATGTTCACCTTGTGTCCTGATGCCTCCAAACTGGCCCTGCTGGAATTAGTGGACAGGCTGCGGGCTATGCACGTCTGTTTGCTAGACTGCCAACAATATACGGCACACATGGCCCGTTTCGGGGCAGTGGAAATACCCCGAAAGGACTTTGTGGCGCAGCTTGCCCATTTGCTCTGAACTCCTCGTACGGCTTATTCGGGCAGGAGAGGCTCGTGCGCGTCTAAGTCGTAAAAACCGTGCACTTGGAAGGGGAGGGGATAGTCCCGCACGGCGTTCAGATGAATAAAGCCCATGGTTTTTCCTTCGGGAATAGTGGACAAAGGCACAACCCCCAGCGGCACGGGGAGTTCTAAGGGGCAAACGACCACCTTGGCGAATTGCTCGGCATAGCGCTTGTCCAGATATTCCAGCAGATCATTGCCTTCTTCCGCCGTAAAGGCTTCCAGCACGGTACGCAGCGCGTCTTCACCGGCTTCGGGGGTGGCGCAGCCCACGGGGGTTTCATTATCGGGCTTGCCCACGAGGTTCATGGCGCGTAGAGTCTCAAGCTCGGCACTGTCTGGATTGGCGCGAAAAAGGTGCACGTCCACGTTGCGGCGGCCCTTAAAGGTTTTCAAGGTTGCCGTGATAATATAAATACGTTCCAGAGTTTCAAAATGCGGCGCAGCAATAATAACATGTTCCATATGATACCTCCTCGTGAAACATAGCGCAAATTAAACGGAGAGTGAAGCTCTTGCAAGCAGATATTCCTTTTCAGCTCCACACCCCCCACCATCCAGAAGGGGATCAGCCCGCCGCCATTGCACAGATTGTGAACAATATCAAGGCGGGTGTGCAGGATCAAGTTTTGCTTGGGGTGACAGGCTCAGGCAAAACCTTCACCATGGCGAATGTTATTGAGCATTGCCAGCGGCCCGCCTTGGTGCTGGCCCCCAATAAAACCCTCGCGGCTCAGTTGTACAACGAATTTCGTGAGCTTTTTCCCCACAATGCCGTGGAATATTTCGTATCCTATTACGACTATTATCAGCCTGAAGCCTATGTGCCCGCGTCAGACACCTATATAGAAAAAGATTCGGCTATCAACGATAATATTGATAAATTGCGCCACGCCGCCACCCACGCCCTGCTCACGCGGCGTGATGTGATTATTGTAGCCTCAGTATCGTGCATTTATGGCCTGGGTTCGCCCGAATATTACGCTAAAATGGTCATCCCGGTGGAAGTGGGCCAGCGCATGACCATGGACGCGTTGATTACGCGCATGGTGGAAGTGCATTATGAGCGGAATGATTACGACTTTCACCGTGGTACCTTTCGGGTACGCGGTGATGTGCTGGAAATTATTCCCGCCTATCATCATGAGCGTGCGCTGCGTATCGAATTTTTTGGCGACGATATCGACGCTATGCACGAAATTGATCCCCTGACGGGGGATATCCTTGTGGCGGTGAGCAAAACTGTTATTTATCCTGCCAGCCACTATGTTTCGGCGCAGGATAATCTTAAGCGGGCTATGCACGATATCCGCCTAGAACTGACCGACCGCCTACAGGAATTTAGAGCCTCCAACCGTCTTGTGGAAGCGCAGCGGCTGGAGCAGCGTACGCAGCTAGATCTTGAAATGCTTGAAGAACTTGGTTATTGTAATGGCGTTGAAAATTATACTCGCCACCTTGACGGGCGTTCCCCCGGTGAGCCTCCTTCCTGCCTGCTCAATTATTTTCCCAAGGATTATCTGCTGTTTGTGGATGAATCCCACATCAGTGTGTCGCAGGTGGGGGCCATGTTTAAGGGCGACCGCTCCCGCAAGCAAACGCTCGTAGATTTTGGCTTTCGCCTGCCTTCGGCTTTGGACAACAGGCCGTTAAAATTTCAGGAATTTCAAGAGCGTATCCATCAAGTGGTCTATGTTTCGGCCACACCCGGCAAGTGGGAACTTGCCAAATCCGAAGGTATTGTTACCGAGCAGATTATTCGCCCCACCGGATTGGTTGATCCTGAAGTGGACGTGCGTCCCTCCAAAGGGCAGCTTGAAAATTTGCTGGGGGAATGCCGCACCCGCATCGATCGTGGGCAGCGGGTGCTGGTCACCACGCTTACCAAGCGTATGGCGGAAGATTTGACCGAATATTGTAACAACATGGGGGTACGCACTCGCTATTTGCATTCGGATATCGATACTCTTGAGCGCATGAATATTATCAAGGCCCTGCGCGCGGGGGAATTTGACGTGCTGGTGGGCATCAATCTTTTGCGTGAAGGTCTTGATATCCCCGAAGTTTCTTTGGTGGCGATTTTAGACGCGGATAAGGAAGGATTTTTGCGCTCCAGCGGCGCGCTGGTACAGACTTTTGGCCGCGCCGCCCGTAATGATCAAGGCCGGGTTATCCTTTACGCCGACAAGATGACGGGCTCCATGCGGCAGGCTATGGACGAAACCGCTCGCCGGCGTGAACGTCAATTGAATTGGAATACTGAGCACAATATCACTCCCGTCACGATTATCAAAAGCCTTGAAAGTGCTTTGGATTCTCTGTATGCGGACAATGCTCAGAGCAAAAATGGGCGTGGGCGTGGCGGTAAAAGATCCGGCGGCGTGGATACCAGCGCGCTAGGCCTGTCCCTGCCCCAATCGGCTGAAGAAACAGCTAAACGTATTGCGGTGCTGGAAAAAGATATGCGCGCCGCCGCCAAGGATTTGGAATTTGAGCAGGCGGCCCAATTACGCGACCGGATCAGGGCTTTGCGCGATTGTTTGTTGGTGCTGGAGGGCTGATGTTGTTCCCAGAAATACGTATGCTCACGGTGGTGCTGCATTACGGTTCTGCCGCGATGACCCGCACCGTTGTTAAAGCCCTCACGGTGGGCGCGGCTCTGCATAGGGTGCTGGTGCTTGATAACGCAGCGCCTGAGGCGTACCCCGGCGCACTGCGTCTGAATAAAAATATTTTTTGGGGCGGTGCCTTGGCCTATGCCTTGACCCTCGCCCGCCAAGACCGCTATACGCATGTGTGGTTTTGCAATAATGATATCCGTTTTTGCAGCCCTGCCCCGCACATCCCCTGTGTGCTCGGGCGTTTGCACTACGCGCACAAAATTTTGGGGCAGCCCGTGGGCGTATGGGCTCCGAGTGTGCAGCGTAATCCCTATCATCCCCAAATGGTTCGGCAGGAAGGGGCACAGTTCAGCACCGTGGCCTATGTAGACGGCATCGCCCCTGTGCTCAATGTGGCTTGTATCGACGCGCTCGGTGGGCCCCAAGGCGGTTTGGACATGGCTGATAATGTGCGCGGCTACGGGCTGGATGTGTGGTTGTCTTTGCGGGCGTATCGGGCGGGCTGGCCCGTGGTTGTGGATCAGCAAGTGTGGTTGAAACATAGCTATCACACCAGCGCTAAGGCCGTGGACGGTTTTATGGCCCATGCCGCTGCGGACGAACAGGCCTATATGTCTGCCCGTTTGGGGGCAGATTGGCGCGCCGTGATGCAAAGCCAGCAAGAAGTTTTTGCAAGGTATGCGTAAGGGCTTTTTCCCGTTCACGTTTTGCTGAGGTAAAGTGGATATATGCAACATGTGCCTTTGACGAATGCGATTCGCGCGCAGGCTGAAAAACTTGCGGCCGCGATTGAGCATCATAATTATTTGTACCACAGTTTGGACACGCCAGAGATTTCTGACGCAGATTTTGACAGTCTTTTTAGACAATTGCAGGAACTTGAGGCCCACTATCCTGAGCTTAACACGGAACATTCCCCCACGCGACGTATGGGCGGGCGTATTTTGGATTCCTTGCCCTCGCAAGCGCACTCGCAGCGTATGTACGGGCTGGATAATGTGTTTTCCCCTGACGAATGGCGCGAATTTGTGCAAAAAATGCAGCGCGCTTTGCCCGAAGTGCCTTTGACTTTTTGGTGTGATCCCAAGCTGGACGGCCTTGCCATGGAACTTGTGTATGAAAGGGGCCGCTTGGTGCTGGCGCTGACCCGTGGCGACGGTAGCGTGGGCGAAGTTGTGACCGATGCCGTGCGTACCATTCGCAATGTGCCTTTGCGCTTGCGGGGGGCGGGCCCCTTTCCGGAACGCTTGGAAGTGCGTGGTGAAGTTGTTATGAATAAGGCAGACTTTGCGCGCTTGAACATCGAACAAGACCGCAAAAAACTTAAAACTTTTGCCAATCCGCGCAATGCGGCGGCGGGCACCGTGCGTCAATTGGATATGAGTATCATTGCCCAGCGCCCTTTGCGTTTTTTGGCCTACGGTCTGGGGGCGGTGCTCTGGCCTAGGGGGGCAGCCCCGCAGCCCCCCGCACACCCGCCCCAACAATTGTCCTTATTGGCTCCGCTTCCGGCGGCAGCGCCCCAGAATTCTCTCGCACACGCGCCATGGGCCTATTATCACGAACTCATGGCGGCTTTACAGGCCTATGGCTTCAGCACTCCGCCGGGGGGCCGACGGTGTACGAGCCTGAGCGATGTGGAAAGCTATGTGTTGGAAGTGGGACGGCAGCGTGAGGGCTATCCGATGGAAATTGACGGCGTGGTCATCAAGCAGGATCATTTGGAAGCGCAGGAGGTGCTGGGTTTCACGGCCCGTGCCCCGCGTTTTGCCGTGGCCTATAAATTTCCGGCAGAGCAGGCGCGTACCGTGTT
>JAVVPD010000118.1:5555-6044 GCA_036655975.1 Desulfovibrionaceae bacterium
GGAGGGTATTGAAATTCAGGTGGGGCGCACGGGTGCGCTTACGCCGGTGGCTGTGCTGACTCCTGTCAATGTGGGCGGGGTTGTGGTGAGCCGTGCCACTTTGCATAATGAGGACGAAATCCGCGCCAAGGATGTGCGCGTGGGCGATACGGTGGTGGTACAGCGCGCCGGTGATGTGATTCCCGAGCTTGTGGGCCCTGTGTTGGACGCCCGCCCGCCCCATGCCCTGCCCTTTGTTTTTCCGCACACCTGCCCGGCGTGTGGGGAGCCTGCCCACCGTGAAGTGGGTGAGGCCGCATGGCGCTGCACGAATTTGGCTTGTCCGGCTATGCGTATGCAGGCCATTAAACATTTTGTGTCTAAGGCGGGTTTGGATATTCAAGGGATTGGGCAAAAATGGATTGAGCAATTGGTTCGTGCGGGGCGGGTCATTTCTCCGGCGGACTTGTTCACTCTGCGCGTGGACGAATTATTGGGTTTTGAGCGCAT
>JAVVPD010000119.1:0-272 GCA_036655975.1 Desulfovibrionaceae bacterium
TTATCGGCAACCTTACGGCAGCACTGCACGAGGTTAGGGGGGAAATAGACCCCATCAAAATAAAACATGAAAAAGATATCCATAATCACTGGCTAGTTGCCAAACAAGGAGATTCAACCATAGCCCTCAGGCTTCCTGTGGGAACCTTCAGCATCACGCCTTTTTCTGTCCCCACGGCACTTTTTCCTGACGCGCACCAAGTCAGAATTGTTGACCTCGAAAGCGGTTTTGCCTTTTCGAGCGAGGCGTTCACGCCTGCCCCTTGTGCACAA
>JAVVPD010000119.1:282-6040 GCA_036655975.1 Desulfovibrionaceae bacterium
ATATTTCTTGCGAGCATATAGCCAAGCATCCACGCACGATACACAATCCATCCACGTGAAGGGCATACTCTCCACAGAAGCTGTTGCCCTAGGGAGCGACTCATGAACGATATACATAAAATGCGTAGAAAAGCTATTGTGGCCAGCATCATTGGCACGACACTCGAATGGTATGACTTTTTTCTCTATGGTGTTATTGCTGCCCTCATTCTTAATAAACAGTATTTTCCCACGGCAGATCCTTTCATATCAAACCTCATGGCTTGGGGCTCCGTGGCGGTGGCTTTTATCAGCCGTCCGCTCGGTGGAGTGATTTTTGGCCATTTTGGCGATAAAATTGGCCGTAAATACATGCTAATGATAACTTTATTGATTATGGGTGTTTCAACCGTCCTTATAGGTTGCCTCCCCACCTACCAGCAAATAGGCGTGTGGGCACCCGTACTCTTGATTACTCTACGCACAGTGCAGGGAATCGGCCTTGGTGGAGAGTGGGGAGGGGCGGTTCTTATGACTTATGAATACGCCACCGAGGGCAAACGCTGCTTATACGGCAGTTTAACACAGCTTGGTCTGTCCATCGGCATGTTCCTCGCTTCGGGCATAGTGGGTCTCATGACCTTGCTGCTCAGTGAAGAAGCTTTCCTTTCATGGGGCTGGCGTATCCCTTTCTTGATAAGCATTATTCTTCTCGGCATCGGTTATTATATTCGAATCAGCGTTATGGAAACCCCTGATTTTCAGGAAGCACAAAAAAATAAAGTACACAAAAAACATGCTAAAATTCCCATTGTGGAACTTTTTTCTCAGCACAAAAGTCGTGTGCTGGCGGGTTTCCTGGCACGAGGCATCGGAGGCGTAGGTTTTAATGTTATGGCTACCTATGTCATCGCCTATCTCACACAAATTATTAAAGTACCGCGAGAGGATGCCTTACTTGCAGTGAATATTGGCACCGTATTCCTGACGCTGATGATTCCCTTTGCGGGCTGGTTGGGCGATCGCTATGGCAGAATGAAGGTTTTTACTCTCGGTTGTCTGCTGGAAGGGGTTTGCGCCTTCCCCATTTTTTATATGATCAACCACGCGGCTGGCAGCATCATTCTCGCCTGCATTGGGGTGTCCATTTATCTTGGCTTTATTCATGGTATTATTTCAGGACTCAACCCCGGCATGTTCTCCAGTCTTTTCCCTACGCATGTCCGCTATACCGGCATATCCTTCACCTTCCAGACGTCCAGTATGGTATTTTCGGGCATGACCCCCATGATTGCGCTGACGCTGGTGCGTATGAATGATAACCAGCCTTGGTTGCTCTGTACCTATATGCTGCTTGTAGGCCTGCTCAGTGCTGCGGCTTCTCTTTGGATCAAGAGAGACCAAGACAGAGAGCTGCGAGAAGCACAGCAGACAGCGGGAACCAGTACATAGAGTTTCAAATTACCATTGCACTCTACACATATACATAAATAATAAAGGAGAATATCACATGGACACAACAGTTCCCGCACAGGCCCCCAATATACTCCTTATCCAGGCTGACCAGCTCAGTGCCAACGCACTGCCTGCCTATGGACACCCAACAGTAAAAACCCCCCACCTGAATCAACTGGCAGCAGAAAGTGCGCTGTTTGAAAATGCATATTGCAATTTTCCCCTCTGTGCACCTTCCCGCATGTCCATGCTTGCAGGGCGCTACGCAACGGATATGGAGGTGTGGGACAATGCTAGTGAGGCGGCCTCCAGCCAAGTTACGTTGATGCATTACCTGCGCGCCGCCGGTTACCATACCTGCCTCTGTGGCAAAATGCATTTTATTGGCCCTGATCAGTTGCACGGCTATGAAGAACGCATTACCACAGACATTTATCCCTCCAATTATGCATGGACACCCAATTGGAACACAGGAGAAGGCGACAGACCCACAGGTATCAATCTCACGGGGGTCACCGAAGCCGGAACATGCCAGCGCAGCCTCCAAATAGATTATGATGAGGAAGTGGCCTACTTTGCTACCCGCAAAATTTTTGATTTGGCGCGCTACGAGAAAAGTCCATTTTTCTTGACGGTATCCTTCACCCAACCACATTCTCCCTTTGTAGCACGCCAAGAATATTGGGATCTTTATGAAAACGAACAGATTGATCTACCAAAAGTTTCAGCAATTCCCGTGGAAGATATGGATGCCATGAGCCGCTGGATTTATTACGCCCATGCTGGCGATCAGATTAAGCCCACGGATGAAGAGATCCGCACCGCCCGCCGAGCATATTATGCCATGATTTCATCTATTGACGAGAAAGTTGGCACTCTTATGCGTACACTGAAAGAATGTGACCTTTTTGAAAATACAATTATCGTTTTCACTGCTGACCACGGGGAAATGCTTGGTGAGCGAGGGCAATGGTATAAACAGCTTTTTTATGAATGGGCAGTGCGAGTCCCCTTGCTCATCCGCTATCCGGCCAGATTTTTTCCACGCCGAGTGAAGGAATGCGTATCCCTTGTGGATCTTGTCCCTACGCTTCTGGATTTGATTTCCGCTCCGCCTGCGCCTGAGCTGCTGGAGCCTTTCCGGGGGCAAAGCCTCACACCCCTTTTAGAAAACGGCACTTGCCCCCACTGGAGCAATACCGTTATATCCGAATACACAGGGGAAGGCACCTGTGCGCCTTGCCGTATGGTTCGACAGGACAGCTATAAATACATATATACTCACGGACACGATGATATTTTATACAATCTCGCGGTTGACCCTCTGGAAATATGCAATATCGCGCATGAAAAACCTCAAAAATGCGCTGAGTTACGCGCTTTGGCATTAAAAGACTGGGATCCAGAGGATATTCTCAAGCGCATCTTGTGCAGCCAGCAGCGGCGACGCTTTATTAATCGAATAAGCGGTGGCGAGCCTACGTGGGCCTACAAAGTTCTTGAAAATGATGACCTCCGCTATGTCAGGAAGGCAGGGGCTATTCAGACAAAATCCCTAGCCCGTTATCCCCGTATCCGTTCATGACCTTTCACGGAGCAAACGTAGACATGAACCGTGCTGACCTGAAGATGTATCAGCGCCATGTAGCTGTATTTGGGGTTTATTGCCTCAAGTAATCCTTGGCAAAGCACGGTTCTCCATATAGTGTTCATAACACGCAAATGCCTAGTATCTATTGAGCAAGGGGGATACTTTTCTCGTGGAAAAAACACGCTCAAAATATAAAAAGAAAAATATATATCACCCGGTTTCCCCAAAGGGGCAAACAAGATATGGATTGGCAGCAACTCAAAAATTTTTATCTTATTGTACGATTAGGGAGCATGACGCGGGCAGCTGAAGCCAGTTTTCGCACCCAATCGGCATTGAGCCAGCAAATCAACAAACTTGAACAAGATTTGCATTGCACCCTGTTCAAAAGAATTGGCAAAACGGCTCTACTTCTCACAAAGGAGGGTGAGGAAGTCTTACAATTTGCTGAAGACATTTTTTTACGTGAACGCTATTTGTATGAACAACTTGACAAGTTGTCGAGCACGGCAGGCGGTACAGTGCATATTGCCGCCCCTTATGCCGTTCTTGAATTTTTGCTTGTAGACCTTCTTGGGGAATATGCCCAACAATTTCCCGAAATTTCATTGCATATTTTACATCAACAGCCGCAAACTGCCATTGATCAGCTGGCGGGTGGCGAAATCGACTTTGCCTTTCTCCACAATTCTACAATCCCGCATACATTTGAAAAATATCCATGGAAAAAGGGACATTATATGTTTGTCGTTCCCCATGGGCATCCCGTGCTGTTAAAAGAGAAACCACATCTTGCAGATATTATCCAATATCCTCTCAACCTCGCTACTCGCCATGTCAAGCTTTCTGCCAGGGACAAGCTCGACAAAACATGCCAAGAAATGGGCCTGACATACAAGGTTGCGGTGGAATCTCCCAATGTTTTACTCAAATTCAACTATGTTATGCGCGGCATAGGTATTTCGTTTAACTTGTGCTACGATGCCATGATTGAACAATTTTCTGATCGTCTGGCCTTTATTGGTCTCCCCGACATTTTTCCGGACGAAACCATATCCATAGCACTGCGTAAAAATAGCGTTCTGACAAGCTATAAAAAACATTTTCTTGACTTTATCCTTAAAAATTAGCGTATTATTATTTTTTAAGCCTCCTTCAGGAGGCTTTTAAAAAATGTGTCATATTCAACATAGTTCTGCCCGCCGTTGCTTTTTGTGAAATAAAGAGCTACCGTAAGTCATATTTTCAAAATGGATTTGCTAGGATTGTTCACTAGAGCATGTAACACATATAGCACAGCTATTAACGAGCAGTAAAAAATGGAGGTTTCCATATGGGCTTTCGTAAGGAACACGATTTTCTTGGCGAACTTAACATCCCCGATGATGCCTACTACGGTGTGCAGACCATGCGCGCCATGGATAACTTCAAAATCAGTAATTACGCCATATCCTCCTGTCCAGCCCTCATCCGCGCCTTTGCGTATGTCAAAAAAGCTGCGGCCATGGCGAATGCGGAATTGGGCGTGCTCCCCGCCAATATCTGCAAAGGTATTTGCGCCGCCTGTGACGACTTGCTGGACGGCAAATTGCACGAACAATTTCCAGTAGACGCTATCCAAGGTGGTGCGGGAACTTCCACCAATATGAACGCCAATGAAGTTATTGCCAACCGTGCTTTGGAAATTATGGGCCACAAAAAGGGCGAATACGAATTTTGCCACCCCAATAACCATGTGAATTGCTCCCAATCCACCAATGATACGTACCCGACGGCCTTCCGCTTGGCCCTGTATCAAGAGCTGTCCGAATTTATGCCCAAACTGGAATACCTGCAAAAAGGCTTTGCCCAGAAGGGCATTGAATTTTCCGATGTGGTAAAAATGGGCCGCACCCAATTACAGGACGCTGTGCCCATGACCCTAGGGCAAGAATTTTCCGCCTATTCTACCACCATCAGTGAAGATATTCAGCGCATTGATGAAAACCGCAAATTGCTGCTGGAAATCAATTTAGGTGCCACGGCCATTGGCACCGGCATCAACGCCCCCGCCGACTATTCGCGTGTGGTGTGCGCCCATCTGCGTAATCTCACCGGCCTTAAGGTTGTCACCTCCGATAACCTCGTTGAAGCCACGTGGGACACCGGCTGTTATGTGCAAATTTCCGGCGTACTCAAGCGTGTTGCCGTAAAACTTTCCAAAATCTGTAATGATTTGCGCCTGCTCTCCTCCGGGCCACGCACCGGCATTAATGAAATTAATCTGCCGCGCCTCCAGCCCGGTTCCTCCATCATGCCCGGCAAGGTTAATCCCGTCATTCCCGAAGTTGTCAATCAAATCTGCTTTGACGTTATTGGCAAGGACGTGACTATTACCATGGCCGCCGAAGCCGGACAATTGGAACTTAATGTTATGGAACCTATCATCGCCCATAGCCTGTTCCGCATTGTCGAACGTCTGGGCAGAGCCGCCATGACCCTGCAAGACAAGTGCGTCAGTGGCATCACCGCCAACAAAGACCGCTGCTACGAGCTGGTCGTCGGCTCCATAGGCATCATCACCAATCTTGTCCCCGTTATCGGCTATGAAGTTTCCGCTGCGGTGGCCAAGGAAGCCCTCGCCTCCGGCAGATCGGTGGCAGACATCGTGCTTGAACAAGGGCATTTGACCAAAGAACAATTGGACAAGCTCCTTGCGCCCGAACAGATGACCCGCCCCGCCCGCGCACAATT
>JAVVPD010000120.1:0-6029 GCA_036655975.1 Desulfovibrionaceae bacterium
TAGCCGCCACTTTCAGCCCTCCCAAAGCGCGGCTGTCCAAACCTGCGGACACCAAACGTTGCCAAAAATACTTGACCCCGTTCACCGAGGTAAACACCACCCAGTGGTAGTCTTCCCGCCGCGCAATAGCCGCGTCCACAGCCGTATAGTCGTCCAGCGGTGCAATAGTAATTGTGGGAAATTGCACCACCTCCGCGCCCAGTTCCGTCAGCATAGCCGCCAAACCACTGGCTTGCTCACGGGCACGCGTGACCACAATCCCTTTACCCAGCAAGGGTTTCTGCTCAAACCAGTTCAATTTATCGTGCAAAGACACAACCCCGCCCACCACGATGACCGAGGGATTGGTAAAGCCTTCTTCCACCGCCCGCTGCGGCAAGGTGCCGAGACTTGCCACCAAACTGCGGTGTCGCGCGGTAGTCCCCCAATGCACCAAGGCAGCGGGGGTATCTGCGTCCATGCCCGCCGCCACAAGGTTTTTTGAAATCTCCGGCAGGTTTTTCATGCCCATGACAAACACAAGGGTTGACGCCGAACGCGCCAAAGCGTCCCAACGGTGTACAGAACCGGGTTTATCCGGATTTTCGTGCCCCGTAATCAAGGTTACAGATGAGGCGAAAGAACGGTGTGTTAAGGGGATTCCCGCATAGGCTGGGCCGGCAATGGTGCTTGAAATTCCCGGCACTTCCTCAAAGGGCACTCCCGCTTCGAGCAATTCTTCGGCCTCTTCGCCACCACGCCCGAAAATATACGGATCGCCGCCCTTCAGACGGGCCACAATCTTGCCTTCCTGAGCCTTAGCAATGATCAGCGCGTTGATTTGATCCTGCGGCAAAGCGTGATCCCCCGCCACCTTGCCCACATAAATCTTTTCTGCCTCAGGACGGGCATGCACCAATAATGCGTCGTTAGCCAGCGCATCATACACCACCACGTCCGCCATTTCCAAGATAGCCTTGCCCTTCAAGGTCAATAAACCCGGATCCCCAGGCCCTGCGCCAATCAAATATACTTTCATAGTGTCCTCTTGTATTTCTTTATTTGCTGTACGCTCTCGCCAATTCTGTCAGCGTGCGTACGCCAAAACCGATAGCACCGACGGGGCTGAGGGGGGTCTTTTTAAAGGCCCAGTCCGTTCCGGCAATATCAAGGTGGGCCCAAGCTATCTTGTCATCCACAAAATTTTTCAGGAACAGCGCGGCATGGATAGCACCGCCTTCGCGGGGGCCCATGTGGGAAATATCCGCCACTTCACTTTTCAAATTTTCCTGATAGCCTTCCCACAAAGGCAAGGGCCAGAAAGGCTCGCCAACCGTGCCGCCGATGGCGCGGATGCGGTCTGTCAGCAGGGCGTCATCACAAAACAGGCCCGCCACTTCGCCGCCAAGGGCAATGGCACACGCGCCGGTGAGGGTGGCTATGTCCACAAGAGCGCTAGGCGTCCAGTGCTTGAGGGCATAAGTGATAGCATCGCAGAGCACGAGCCGGCCTTCAGCATCGGTATTCAAAATTTCCACAGTTTTGCCCGAATAGGAGGTCACCACATCCCCGGGGCGCATGGCGGAACCGCTGGGCATATTCTCGGCACAGGGAAGCACGGCAATGACCCGGCAGGGGATATCCTGTGCGGCAATGCTGTTCATGGCCCCCAATACGGCGGCAGCACCGGACATATCGCTTTTCATGATGTGCATGTTCGCGGCGGGCTTGATGCAGATGCCGCCGCTGTCAAAAGTAAGACCTTTACCAATGAGAATCAGCGGTTTAGTGTCTTCAAAGCCCTTGGGGCAATGTTCGAGCACAATAAGACGAGCTTCTTGGGCAGAACCTTGAGACACGGCCAGCAGGGTGTTGCAGCCCATCTCACGGAGCGCGTCCTCCGCAAAAATTTCGCAGTGCAATTGGTGACGACGGGCGACATCCTGCGCGGCCTCAGCCATGGCTGTGGGCGTCATCACATTCGCGGGGGCGTTGGCAAGGTCGCGGGCCAGCGCCACACCTTCAAAGGCGTATTCACCCCGGCGAGCAGCCCCATGCACGTCGTCGGGCACATTGGCGGACACAAGGCCAAGGGCCAACCAGCGCGGGTCTTTGCGGTCATCATCCTTAGGAGTACGCATGCGGGTAAAGCGATACAGGCCGAGCAAAGCGCCCAAAACAGATTCTTCAACCAGGCGTAAAGGTCCGCCGGGGAGACGGTGCAATTGATCCGCCGGCAGAAGCACAGATTCCAGCCCCACCTGACGGCAATGGGCCAAAGCCCCGCCCAAAGCGCGGCGGATCACCTCAAGGGTGACTTTATCCCGATAGCCAAGGCCCACAACCAGCACCCGAGGCACGGCAAGGTCGGGCAGACCGTGAAACAAGGTCAATTCACCTGTTTCGCCCTGAAAGTCTCGCAGGCCGGGGGCAATAGCAAACCATGGGCTGGCTTCGTCGCATGCCGAACACATTTCAGCGGGATTTTCGCCTTTGCAGGCCAACACAAGCATGACTGAGGCTTTCCACTGGGAAGGCCCTCCGGTTTGAAAACGTATATCCACGGCGCTTGCTCCTTGCGGTAACTGTAGAGGGTGTATATCTTCTGGGATACGAACGTCTCCCCCAAAGGGGAAGAGGCGCCCTATAAAATAATCATCCTATCGCAATGGGCTACTATACGCAGGGGCGGCCCTTTTGCCAATACGCGCCACGGGAACAAATATTGCAATAATCTCAATCCCAACCTTGTATGCTGTCATTTTTTTGGAGTGCCCACGCCTATGCTGCTGTATATTCATGTCCCTTTTTGCAGAACACGGTGCAATTATTGCGCTTTTCATTCAGTCCCTTTGGGAAGGCAGGGCTCTGTCACCGAATCTCCGGCTTTTCGCGAATATGTCGATACCCTGTTTATGGAATTAGCCCTATGGGGCGACCGCTATAAAGGTATGCCCGTCAGCTCCATTTTTCTGGGCGGGGGTACGCCTAGCCTAGTGCCACCGCGTATACTACAGGTCTTGCTTGACCGAGTACGCGCTATTTTTACGGTGGCCGGCAATGCGGAAATCACCCTTGAGGCCAATCCCGAATCGGTGAGCAGCCACAACCAGATCCGCGCCTATGCAAGCGCCGGAGTCAACCGTTTGTCCATCGGCATGCAAAGCCTTGACGATGCGTATTTGCGCCTCCTCGGACGTTCACACAAGGCCAAAGACAGTTTTCACTCCGTGTTCAACGCCCGTGAAGCGGGCATCCAAAATATCAATGTCGATGTGATGTGGGGGCTCCCCCAGCAAGGGGTGCGCCATTGGCTGAACACCCTCAAAGATGTCATCCGCATGAAACCCGAGCATATTTCCTCCTACGGGCTCACCATTGAGCCGGGTACCCCGCTGGAATTGGACTGTACGGAGGGCCTCGTAAGCCTGCCCCCCGAGCGGGATCAGTCAGTCATGTTTATGGAAGGGGCGGCATTGCTGGAATCCATGGGCTATCTCCATTACGAAATTTCCAATTTTGCGCGCATGGGCTTTCAGTGCCGCCACAATGTAGGGTATTGGGAGGGGGAAGACTATCTGGGGCTGGGCCCTTCTGCCACCTCCACCATACAAAACCGCCGCTGGACCAATCCCGCCAGTCAAAAAGCGTGGGCGGCGGGCGTGCAGGCCCAAACGCTGGACGCTAGCCCCGAATGGCTGACCCCGCGTTTGCGGGTGCTCGAATTGATTATGCTGCGCCTGCGTACCGCGCGGGGCATGCGGGTTAAAGCGTACCGAGAACTCACCGGACGCGACTTTTTGCGCGATCACCAGCGCATGGTTCGCGCCCTGCACGAAAACGGCCTTATCCGCATTCGTGACGGCTATCTGCGCCTGACCCGCTCTGGCATGCTGGTGTCCAGCAGTATTTTAGCCAATTTGTTTGAACAGACCGACGAGCAACTCAAAAAACACCCCCTGCCAGAGCTGGTCAGCCCCGCGCCTGAAACAGGCATTGCCTAATTGTTACGCACAAGGCTACCAAGCATAGCTTTTTTCAGTCCCGCGCCTTGGGGCTTCCTGGCTCGCCCACATCCACAATGGGCCCGTGCGGAGAAGTCTCCGCCGCAGGGGCTTGGGGAGCGCCCTGCCCCAAGGCGAGGCCGCTGCCCCCTTCCAGCGCACGGGGGAGGCCGTCCTCCAAAAAGCTGGGGGGAAGCTGCACACTCCCCCGATCCACAATAATGACCCCTGTGCGCTGGAGTACCTCACGCCGAAAGGCGTATTCCGCTTCCAGCCTTTTGGTACGATAATTGAGCCACACCCGCGCCACATAGGCCAGACACCAGCCCCCAGCCACCGCCCCGATAATCCACGGCAGATACACTTCCACCGTAGTCCCCAGGCGGAACAAGGCCGTCATGGCCCCGTCAATATAAAAGAGCGCCGCCCCCAGCGCCATAATCCCCACCAGCAAAAGTACCGTGGGCGCGCCGTGCACAATGGCGTAAACCTTCCGCAGGCGTTCGGGTAAATCCTGCCGCCAAGCCTCATTTTCTTCACGAGTATCCCGCAGAGAACGGAACAAGCCCACCCCCGCCAGATGAACAATCAACAGCAACACGGCAGGGGCCACCACCGCAGCAATGCTGTACACAAGCCACGGAAATTGAAATTGCGGGGGCAGACCGTCGCGCGCGGGGGTAGCGTGGATGACCCCATAAAAAAAGGCCACCCCGCCCACAATCAATTCCAAAAAAACAATGCCAATGGACAGGTAAAATAACAAATCCTTATGCTGCTTGTCGTACCAAAAATCCATGGCTTCCCGTGCGACGGGGCGCTTGGGGGGGACGGAACTATCCGGCGAAGAAGATTCTGAATGTTGTTCGGGCATGATATCCTACTGCTCGTTGGAGGTATCCTTCTTTCGTACCAAAGAAGGCGCGTTGACACAACTATGCGAGATGCGGTGACAGACGAAAGCATTTTTCAAAAACCCCCAAAACCTTTCCGCGTTGTCATAGCAATTTCCCTCGCGGCTCATTCAGCTATCCCAGACAGAGTATTTAAGCTGCTGCCAGCCAATTTGAGGACAGATTTCCAGATCAATATAAAAACCAATTACACAAAATTCTGGACACTCTGTACGCCAGCCTTCTCGCGACATTGTCGCGAGCACATGATATGATTTTTATTTGTCATTTCATAACTTTGTTGCTATACATTTCAAGAAGGAAGAGATGTGTTATCGGAGAGGGTATGTTTGTGGCAGTCAAGTAACCGTCTTGAGGTCAGTTGCTTGACCCGTAGCAGCCAGATTACCCTAAGCATATCCTTTAACAAAAATTTTGAGACTGTTTATGATGATATGGCTTCGGCGATGTGTGTCGCCACTACTCAGGTGTGCTTTGCGTGTACTGAACAGCATATTACTATTCCAATCTCAAGTTGATGTTGCAAATCATTTGCGAACAGTTGGTTGTGCCAATCAAACTTTGCTTTTTAAGTACATGTTTAAGGCAAGAAATCTGCATAGAGCGTTGCGGGAAGCAATGCGCACAGGAAACGAGCGCGACCAGAAAGATGCCTACGATCGCCTTATGTACCATCTGCGCGGCGAATTGCAGTCCATTGTGGAGTTTCATTGCAATGAGGCTTCAAAATTATTCAAATGCACGGGTGGTCGTGATCGTTACCCTATGCCAAGATGCATGGTGAAGGTTATTTCTGGAAAAAACGAGGAAAGTGCACATGTCTCGACGCTCTGGGGAACCCAAGGCACCAAGTCAGGCCAAAGCAGCCCACTGAGGGATAATATTGCTACCCGCAGGGTGTTTGAAAACCCGCGAACAGCTTATATACAGAATGATATTCCGCAGAGCCTTGTAAGCGGTAATTACGAAAATCCACGAATCAATAAAGAAAAAGCAGAAAAGTATGTACGCCGTTGGTTTGGCGTGCGCTGGGTGCGCAGACTCAAGTGTTCTGCAGATCTGGAGTGGGTCAAATGCTGGGATAATGGGGGGATGGATGTCACCCCTGAAAGCACTTACAAATCCACGTTGG
>JAVVPD010000121.1:0-5925 GCA_036655975.1 Desulfovibrionaceae bacterium
ATAGTACAATACCGTATTCAGCCGTGAAGCGTGAATACATTCCGGCAGAGGGATTACGCGGATAGTACGCGGGGCAGGGGGGGAAGTCGCTTCAAGCATAGGCTCTCCAAAAATGACTGTCCGATATGTCAGGAATATAGGGCATGCGTACTGCGCCGTCCATTGTTGCGGACGTTCGGCGTGCGCGTAATGCGGAAGCCGTGAACTATCAAAGTATGATATAATATCTTATAATTGTCAGCATTACGTACGTGATATATTAAAGAAAGCTCAAGACATTGCAGATAAGGAACATGTATCTTTAGTAATAAATAGTGTCAATGATCAAAACTGAACATAAATATAACCATTAAGTATAAATATATACTAAAAAATCCTATTTGAGACAATACAAAAGGTATTATAAAATTTTTAAAATTATACTTTATAATTTTCTGTATAGAAAAATTAAGAATATGGAGTAGTATAAATGAAAAAAAAGTTGAAATTAAAATATGTAAAAAACATTCAATTTGAGTTGAGTCTATAGATGGATTTTTTTCAAGGATATGATACGTAATATTTATAGACACTAAAAAAAGTGGCATATACAAAATGATTGAAAATAGTAATAGAATAAAAAAAGTGCGAGTGAAAATAAACTTAAAGTAAAAAATGAAAATAAGTGTAAATACACTCATTAGTATGTATTGCAGTGTTTCGTTTGACTTAGAATAAGGAAAAAGCAATTGCAAAAATACACTTCCCCCCATGATGGCTAGCGATACATAGTACAATACCGTATTCAGCCGTGAAGCGTGAATACATTCCGGCAGAGGGATTGTGCGGATAGTACGCGAGGGGGGATTTAGTCTGTATATCATTTTAATATCGGTGGTAAAGAAATTAAAACTGCAACTATTATGAATAAATACATGGTAAATCCTGCCATTTTACACAAGACAAATGGTATTATAAAATTTTTAAAATCATTTTTTATGAAATTTCGTAACAAAAAATTTGCAATATATAATAATATAAAATCAATAAATGCACAAATTAAAATATTAAAAAAACATTCAATTGCACGTGAATCCATAAAATTATTTTCTTCAAGAATGTAAAACGTAATATTTTTTATTATTATAAGAAATGGTATATACCAAATAAAAGCAGACAGCATTAGAATAAAAAAAGTACGAGTAAGAATGAATTGAAAGTAAAAAATAAAAATAATCGTAAGTGTATTTATAAATATATAGAGTAGCGTTCCTTCTGAACCAGAATAAGGAAAAAGCAATTGCAAAAATACACTTCCCCCCATGATGGCTAGCGATACATAGTACAATACCGTATTCAGCCGTGAAGCGTGAATACATTCCGGCAGAGGGATTACGCGGATAGTACGTGGTGGGGATGGGGCAGATTTAGCGCTCATGGTACTCTTAGATTATTTTTATACGCTATTGCGTTGTTCTTAGCATACGGCACGCGCTGTATGCCGTCCATAGTAAAACCGAGCCCGATGTTTAAGGGCTGACTAATCCGCTTGGGCGGGGGTCTTTTGTTGCGGGCAATGTATAATTTTACCGACAAGACAAGGGGAAAAGGCATGAACACGCCAATTATGCGTTTTAGTCTTGCTTCAGCAGCGGAATGCGGTGCGGTGTACGAGGCCATGCGGTCAGAAGCCCTGCTGCCAACGGTTGTTTATGATGGCGACCTCAGCCGCGAAGATTTTGTAGCGCTCGTGGGCCACGGAATCATGGTGCGTATGACCTGCGGGATGACCCTGCTGGGGGCCGCTTGGTTGCGGGATATTCACGCCGCTACGGCGAGCTTGCATTTTTGTTTTTTCAAGGCGGGCCGCGCAGAGGCTCGTGTTTTAGGTCGGGCGTGCCTGCGGCATATGTTTAGTATTAGTAATTTTCAATCATTATATGGCATTACCCCCAAGCCCTACCGCGCTGCCGTGGCCTATATTACGGCGGTGGGGGGAAGGGTTATGGGGGAAGTGGCGGGCGCATGTGTGCTGCACCATCGGGGGGGGCGCATTGTGCCTGCAATCATAAGCACCTTTAATCGTAAGGAGTATGTATAATGGGCGGAGGCGGCGGCGGAAAAGGCGGTGGCGGTGGCGACAGTACGGCAATCATGCGTGAACAAATGGCCCAACAACAGCGTATGCACGAGGAGCAAATGGCCCAAATGGAAGCGGCCCGGGCTGCCAAACCTCAAACAGCAAAACCCGTTACCGAGGCAGCCACGGCTGCGCGGCAGGCACAAAAGGAAAAAGCGTCTAAAGCTTCGGGCTTGGCAGGTTCTGTCTACACCAATCCCCTAGCGGTGAGCAAGGGTGGGCAGGCTTTGAAAACGATTTTAGGGGGTTAATGATGGAACAAGCAGACGTAACCCGCCTTTCTGCGCGCTTTAGCCAGCTTATTCAGGAAAGGAGGTATTTGGACACGGCTTGGCTGTCATTGGCAGAACACTTTCTGCCCACCCGCTACACCAGCATCGGCGAGGCGCAACGCCACCGCACGAAGGAGGTGCTGCTCAATGACAAAATTGTGGACGCTACGGGAATCCATGCCATGCGAACCCTTGCGGCGGGCTTGCAAGGCGGCATGACCAGCCCCGCGCGCCCGTGGTTTCGTTTGGGCCTTGAAGATGATGAACTGGCAAATAGCCGCGCCGTGCGGTCTTTTTTGGACACGGTGGCGAAAACCATGCGGAATTTGTTCCATCGCTCCAATTTCTATAACGCGATTCATACTTTGTACAGCGATCTAGCCACTTTTGGAACGGCTTTTATGTTTGAATTCGGTGACTTTGACAGTGATATCCGTTTTGTCACCGTGCCTGCGGGGCAATACGTTATTGACGTGTCCGCCACCGGGCGGGTGGACACCGTGTTCCGGCGTATGAGTATGACTACGCGGCAGCTTTTGCAGGAATTCGGTTATGAGGCTTGTCCTGAAAATGTGCGTATTGCCCATGATAGCAATAAGGCGGATCAGCTCAGTACCTTGTGGGATGTTGTGCATGCCGTGTATCCACGCACGGATTGCCCGACATGTGCGGGCTTGCCGCAGTGGGCCATGCCCTATGCCTCGGTCTATTGGCTCGAAAGCGGGGGCGGCGGGCGCGCACAGATTTTGCGGGAGTCGGGCTTTGAAGATTTTCCCGGTTTTGGACCGCGCTGGGACTCTATGGCGGGGTCGGCTTACGGGCGATCGCCCGCCATGGATTGTCTGCCCGATTGCAAGATGTTGCAGCAAATGGGCATCACCACTCTTAAGGCGATTCATAAGTCGGTGGATCCGCCCATGGGGGTGAGTTCCAGCTTGAAAGCCGTGGGCTTGGATCTCACGCCCGGTGGTCTCAATTATGTGGAAAATATGCCGGGTCAGGCCCCGCAAGCCGCTACGCCGCTGTTGCAGGTGCGGCCCGAAATTCAGGCGGCACGTCAGCTTACTCAAGACGTGCAGAATCAGATCAAGCAGGGTTTGTACAATGACTTGTTTAAAATGTTGCTCTCCTCAGACCGCAACAACGTAACGGCTCGGGAGGTAGCCGCTCGCGAGGAGGAAAAGCTTATTCTTATCGGCCCGGTGCTGGAGCGTTTGCACGACGAATTGTTTATTCCCCTGATTGACCGCACCTTTAACATTATGGCTCGCTTTAATATGCTGCCCCCCCTGCCTCCAGAAATGGAGGGCAGCAATTTCAAGGTGGAATTTGTGTCCCTGCTGGCCCAAGCCCAAAAAATGGTTTCTACCAGCGCGGTGGATCAATTGCTGGCCTTCACCAGCCGCACGGCCCAAGCCTTCCCCGAAGTGCTGGACGCCATTGACGTGGATAATGTGATGGACGGCTATGCTGAATATTTGGGGGTGGAGGTGGATATGATCCGTCCGCGTCAGGATCGCGAGGCCCTGCGCCAACAAAGAGCGCAGGCACAGGCCCAAGCCCAGCACATGAGCCAGATACAACAAGGAGTGAAAGTGGCTAAGGAACTTGGTGGTATTATTAGTGATATATCAGGAGGAACGGCCTAATGGCGCAGCCCTATGCGGAAATGTTTGCGGAGGAGGAACAGCAGGCCCAAGAGATGCAAGCCGCCCGTGAACGCGCAGCCCTACACCGGGCCAATGCCCTGAATATGTTACTGGAACACAAGAGCGGGCGCATATTTTTACGTGATTTTATGAATTTTTGCGGGGTGTTCGCCTCTCCCAGCCTGAAGAGTCACGACCATGTGCAATTTACCGAAGGGCTCAGGTTGGCGGGCATGTATGTGTTTTCCGCATTGCTGAAGCATGATGTGAACAGCGTCAGTAAAATTTTTAACGCAGAGGAACACCTATGAGTCAGACAACAGAGGGCGCAACTTCCGGCCTTAGTGCGAGCGGCGCGGAAGGCACGGTGGAAGCCATGCTGCACAATCACCAGCAGGCCGTAAGCCAGGGGCCGTGTGCCACAGGAAATTCTTTGGCGGCTGCCAAGGCAGGCCCAGCGGCGGGAGTGCATTCGGACACCGGCCCCGGCTCTCTGCTGCATAAAAATCTTGAGGCCGCAGTGGAAACAGCTTCTGATTCTGCTGCCACCGCAAGTCCCGCAGCCGTGCCCGAACAGTATGCGTTGACTATTCCACAATCCTTGAGCGGGAGTGTCACGCCAGAGCAGATTGCAGGCTTTGAAAACTACGCCAAGTCGGCGGGTTTGAGTAACGAGCAGGCCCAAGCCGCTTTGGATTTCAAAGTTCACTTGACCCGTGAATTTCAGGAAACACAGCAACAGCTGTTGACCCAATGGGAAGAACAAGTGCGCGCCGATCCCGCATTGGGCGGGCGCAATCTCACCACAACGGTGGCTACCGCCACCCGAGCCATGCAGCATTATGATCCCACGGGCACTATTTCAAAATTATTGTGTTCCTCAGGGCACGGATCCAACCCCGATGTGGTGCGTTTTCTCTACAACATCGGCAAGGCCATGGGGGAAGATAAAGTTCCCTTTACGGGAAATGCGCGGCAGGCCGAATTGCCCTTGGCAGAGCGCATGTATCCGCACTTTAAGTTTGATTAATCCATAATTTTTGTCCACAAACCCTTTAACATACGAGGTATCTCATGGCGAGTAATAAAGGTTTGGTGTCGACTTTAGCGGAAATGGAATCTTTCTACAAAGGTGATCCTCTGGGGCAAATGATTGAATTGATGAACCAAACCAATGACATCCTTGACGATGTGCAGTGGATGGAATCCAACCAGTCTGACGGGCATTTGACCCGAATCCGCACCGGCCTCCCCGAGGTGTTTTGGCGGCGCTTGTACCAGGGTACACCCCCTAGTAAATCCGCTTGGACGCAGGTGAAGGAAGGCACAGGCATTCTTGAAGCCATTATGGAATTGGATATTGAAGAAGCCAAGTTGTATAGCAACAAAGCCGCCGCCTTCCGCACGACGGAAGGGCTGGCCTTTACCGAGGCCATGCGCCAAAAAGTTTCCAAAACCCTGATGTACGGTGACAGCACCAAGGCCCCCGACGAATTCAACGGCCTTGCCATGCGCTATCCGTCCAAAGTATCCCCCAATGTTATCGACGCGCAGGGCAACAGCGCCAACAAGCAAACCTCCATTTGGCTTATTTCGTGGGGCCCCAATGCCGTCCACGGTATTTATCCCAAGGGCAGTAAGGGCGGCCTTGAGCATGAAGACCTCGGCGCGTACATGACCCACGACAGCGATCAGCGCAAATATCAGGTGGTGGGCGACAAATACAATTGGAAGTGCGGCTTGACCGTGCGCGATTGGCGGGCCTGTGTGCGCGTGTGCAATGTGGACAGCACCAAATTAGCCCTACGCAAAGGCGAAGTGGGCTTTATCGATCTGCAAGGCTTGCTCATTAAGGCCAAAAACATGATGCCCGAAAGCATGCGCC
>JAVVPD010000122.1:0-5856 GCA_036655975.1 Desulfovibrionaceae bacterium
CTTACAGTACACTCCTCTTGCTACCCGCCTTCTTTTTGCTCGTCTTTTCCTATACCCGCAGCGGTTATCTGGCACTGCTGGTGGGGATGTGCCTTGTGCTCTTCATTTTCGTAAAAAAAAGCCGCTGGCCGCTGATACTGCTGCCGCTGGCAAGCTTTATTCCCTTGGCTCTACTCCTCCCCCAACGCCTCGGCGCCCACGCCCTCGCCGGTGACGGACGGTGGGATTTATGGAAATTTGGGTGGGAAGTCTTTTGCAGCAAACCATGGTTTGGTGCCGGTTTTGGCGAATATAATCGGGCCTTCCGAGCCTTGGGTTTTGTGCCCACCTTGGACGAAATCACCATTTCGCACCCGCACAATATCTATCTCCAATTCTTATGTGAATCCGGCATAGTAGGCACATTTTTTATCCTTATTTTTCTGCTGGGTTTTCTGTACTGGGGCTATCGCCGGGTGCGGCAGGGCTTGGAACAGGCCCAAGCCGCCCATGCCCGTCAAGCCATCTATCATTGGCGCTTGGCGACCTTTTTTTGGGCGGCGTGGGGCGCGTACTTGGCTAACGGCATTTTTGGACACGACTTTTTCCGCCTGTGGTGGTTTTCGCTCAGTATGACCCTGTTGGGGCTTATGATCGGCGCGTGCTGCAATGCGCCGGACTTGGATAAAAATATAGAAAACAATATACTTGAGTAATTTTTAAACTATTTATTTATAACATACTATTACTATTGGATCTTTTTATGGGACGCTTTGCCGGTTTTGAAGAAGTGTACAGTGCTGTGTATGTTGATTTTGACAATATTTATACCCGTTTTCTGGAAATGGATCCCGAAACTGCCCGTGCCTTTGGCACAATGCCCCACCGGTGGGTAAAATGGCTAGAAATTCATGCCTTGCGGATGCTGTATGGGGAAGGCGTTCGCCGCCGCATTCTCAAACGCATGTGTTATCTCAATCCCCAGCGCTATCAAGAATTTCGACACAGTTTCATCCGAGCCGCCTTTCAGGTGGTGGACTGCCCCCCCCTAACCCAGCAAGGCAAAACCAGTACTGATATTCATCTGGTCATGGACTGCATGGACGACTTGTCGCATTCCACCCGCTTTGACGAATTTATTATTCTTTCGGGGGATGCCGACTTCACGCCTCTGCTCATCCGGCTACAAGAACACGCCCGCCGCACCCTCGTCTTGTCTGTGGGCTATTCCTCACCCGCATATACGGCCGCCGCTGCATGGCGTATACGTGAAGATTGGTTTATCCAGCAGGCCCTCAACGAAGAACGCCCGCTTGACGCAAACCTGCCCCTGTTGCCCGATGGCAGCCCAGACGGAAGCCCCAACGGCTGGTAGACAAAACGCAGGGGGAACGCCAATATGCTTGCTGAAGTAACCTGTATTCTTGTGGGAATTCCCCTCGGCTACGCGCTACGCCATAACACGCCGCTCGTCCGAGGAACCACACGGATGGCCTCGGGGGTTATCTATGTGTTGCTGTTTCTGCTCGGCCTCAGCCTCGGCTCCAACGAGCACTTGCTGGCCCGCCTTGGAGAATTGGGCCTGCGGGGCTTTGCTATTGGGATGTGCTGCGCCTTGGGCAGCATTGTGGTAACCGCCTGTATTGCCAAAAAATATTTTTGTACTTCTTCCCTCCAACGCGCGGACAAAAAAACCTCAGCATCTTAGGACACAGTGTGAAAAGCGGTTTGTATATTCTGCTCTGCTTTGCGCTAGGGCTGGCAGTGGCCCAATGCCACCGTATTCCCCAAGCTTGGGGCGATACGGCTTTGACCTTGGCCTTGTATGTACTGCTGTTACTGGCTGGCATGTGCATCGGCTTTGACGTGCGAAATTTTAGCATTGTCCGCAACTTGGGTATGCGCGTGATCTTCCTGCCCTTGGGAATCATGTTCGGTTCAGCCTTGGGGGGGCTTGTGGCTTGGGCGGGATTAAACAGCATGCAGGACGCGACTTTGTCCTTGCGGGACACCATGGCGGTGGCCTCCGGCTTTGGCTATTACAGCCTTTCCAGCGTGATTATTGCCCGTTTTGGTGATGCGGCCCTCGGCTCCGTGGCCTTGATCGCCAATGTCACCCGCGAATTACTTACCCTGCTGGCTGCCCCCTTATTGGTTCGTTTCGGCGGGGCTTTAGCACCGGTTGCCACCAGCGCCGCAGCCGCCATGGACACCTGCCTGCCCGTCATTGCCCGACATTCGGGGGAGCAATACGCCATTTTAGGCATTTTTTCCGGCATGATACTGAGTTTAGCGGTGCCCTTTTTGGTGACAGGCCTGTTCGTGTTTTTTTGACACCCAAGGCCCGCCCATAAAGACCGTATAACTATCTTGTTTTATCAACTCTTTTATGGCATTTTCACAGAGCACAAGGCGTTCTGCACGCACTGTCAGGCAGGACAGCCACTCGTAACAGCCTTACACAACTTTTTATTGAGGAGTGAATCCATGTTTCGGACGCTTTCCATGGCTCTCATAACCCTGTGTCTTCTGGCCGGTTCCGCCTTTGCGGCCGCTGAAAAAACCGTTGTTTTCGCCTCCGACGCCACATGGCCGCCCATGGAGTTGCTGGATAACAAAAAACAGGTTGTTGGCTATTCCGCTGACTATGTTAACGCTGTTGCCAAAGAATTGAATATGCCTGTGGAAGTACGTAATGTCGCGTGGGACGGCATTTTCGCTGGGCTTGCCGCCGGCAATTACGATGCGGTGGCTTCGTCGGTAACCATCACCCCCGAACGCCAGAAACAATTTTTATTCACCACCCCCTATGCCGAAATCCATCAGGCATTGGTTGTTCCTGCCAATTCACCTCTCAAAAACATGGCGGAATTGAAGGGCAAAAAAGTTGGCGGGCAAATCGGCACCACCGGCATTTTTGTGATGCAAAACGCCAAAACGGGCGCCGTTATCCGTGAATATGAAGACGTAGGTTTAGCCATGGAAGACCTTGCCAATGCCCGCATTGACGCTGTTATGTGCGATGGCCCCGTTGCCCAATACTACGCGAACAAGAACAAAGATTTTACCAACAAATTCAAGCTGGCGCTGACAACCCCTGACGCCGAATATTACGGCTTTGCGCTGAACAAAAAAGATACCGCACTGCAAACACGTCTGAACAAGGGTATCAAAGCTGTGCAAGAAAAAGGTATTGAAAAGCAATTACAACAAAAATGGTTCGGACAAAACTAAGACTATGTGCGGGGGAGGCTTTGGCCTCCCTCCGCATAATTGGTTCACCGCGCCGCCAAAAATTCTTCGCTGAGTGAGTTGCGCATGCACAATGATCATTCCGTAGTCCGCCCCGGTCAAAAAACGGGGAATATCCAAATCATGGTCACGGACGGAGTCTCCATCCCTGACCCCAAAGAATGGCGCTTGGTTAACGCGTGGTCCCTGTCCTTGACGGGAGCCATCGTAACGCTGCTGGTGCTGTCCACCGTATGGCCTGATCCCTACATTGAAATCATGGCTTTTTTGCCTGACGGACTCTTGGTAACCTTTCAGGTGACGGTGCTGTCGATAGTATGCGCCATTCCCTTAGGTTTGATCACAGGGCTGGGACGAATTTCGCGCAACCGCACCGTCAACCTATTGGCTTCAGTATATGTAGAAGTCATTCGCGGCATTCCGCTCTTGGTGCAAATTTTCTATATTTATTATGCGCTGGCAAGATTTTTACAGGTGAGTGGTTTAGCCTCCGCAGTGATCGCCATCAGCTTTTGCTACGGTGCGTATATGGGGGAAGTGTTCCGTGCGGGCATTCTCGCCATTCCCAAGGGGCAGATGGAAGCGGCACGGTCACTCGGGTTGAACCGTTTTCAAACCATGTTTCTGATTATTCTGCCTCAGGCGTGGCGGACTATTTTACCGCCTGTGGGCAACGAATGTATCGCCATGCTCAAAGACACCTCGCTGGTATCGGTTATGGCTATGCCTGATTTGATGCAAAGGGGGCGCAGCTATGCGGCTAAAACCTATCTGTATTTTGAAACGTATACGGTTATTGCCCTTATCTATCTTATTATCACGCTCGTCCTGTCCAAAGCGGTGAGCATTATGGAAGCTAGGCTGAACTATTATGACCGCAGAAAATAACACTTCTCCCAGTATCAGCATCCGCAACGTGTGGAAATATTTTGACGAATTACCCGCCTTGCAGGACGTGAACCTTGACGTGATCGCGGGTGAAAAGGTGGTCATTATTGGGCCGTCCGGCTCGGGCAAGTCCACCCTGTTGCGCTCCATCAATCGCTTAGAAGAAATAGACAAAGGCCTTATTCTGGTGGAAGGACAAGATATCAATTCCCCTGAAAACGATATCAATGTTATCCGCCAAAATCTGGGTATGGTTTTTCAGCAATTCAATTTATTTCCACATAAAACAGTGTTGCAAAATCTGACGCTTGCCCCCATGAAAGTGGGCGGATTGCCCAAGAATGAAGCCGAAGACCGCGCCCTAAAATTGCTGCAAAAAGTGGGAATCAGCGAAAAGGCCCATGTATATCCGGCCCTGCTTTCGGGCGGGCAACAGCAGCGGGTTGCCATTGCGCGCGCCTTGGCAATGCAACCACGCATTATGCTGTTTGACGAACCGACTTCAGCGCTAGACCCGGAAATGGTGGGCGAAGTGCTGGACGTTATGGTCAACCTTGCCGACGAGGGCATGACCATGATTTGCGTGACCCACGAAATGGGCTTCGCGCGTATGGTGGCAGACCGCGTAATTTTTATGGATAAAGGCGTCATTGTAGAAGAAAACAAGCCGGATGCCTTATTTAATGCCCCCAAGCATCCCCGCTTGCGCCAATTTCTCAATCAAATTTTGTAGGGTAGGGAGCATGGCTACTGCCCCCTGTATCGCCGTGGCCGTCAGCGGTGGGGCTGACAGCCTGTACGCCTTAGCGCGCTTGAGCCAGCAGGCACCTCGGGTTATCGCCCTGCACGGTCTTTTTTTGCCCCAAGAAGCACCAGAGCCGCCTGTGGCGGCCCTCCACAAGGCTTGCACGCTCTTGGGGCTAAGCCTGCATGTCGTAGACCTCCGTGCGACCTTTGACGCTGCCGTGGTGCAGCCCTTCCTGCAGGCCTATCTGGCGGGGCACACACCAAACCCCTGTGCCCACTGCAATGTACATATCAAGTTTGGCGCACTGTGGGAGGCAGCCCGCACGCTGGGGGCTGATACCTTGGCAACCGGGCACTATGCAGCCCTAGAACAGCACCCCCTTTACGGCTACACCCTGCGCCAAGGGCAAGACTCCCGTAAAGATCAGAGCTATTTCTTGTCACTGGTACCCATGGAACGCCTGCGCTGCGCCCTGTTTCCCCTCGCAGATCAGCATAAGCCCGAAGCCCTCGCCTATGTGCACGGCTTGGGTCTACGTGTGCCCGTGCCCAAGGAAAGTCAGGATATTTGTTTTGTCCCCCAAAACTTGCAGGACGGCTACCGAACCTTTGTGGACAGTCAGGCCCGCCAACGCGGCTTGCGCCTTGGCAGCGGCGGCCCCATGTGCCTGCCCGACGGGCGCACCGTGGGCCAGCATAAAGGTTTGTGGCAATACACCCAAGGGCAGCGGCGCGGTTTGGGGGTGGCCTATGCCGAAGCGCTGTACGTCATTGGCAAAGATATCTCCACAAATACGCTACAACTCGGCACCCAAAAGGATTCTTCCGTGCAGGACTGCCACACAGAACCGGCTAATTTTCTGGTCGCTGCCGAGCTATGGCCCCCACAAGTATACGTGCGCGTCCGCTACCGCCAAGCCAACGCTCCTGCCAGCGTCCACATCCAGACAAACGGCAGTTTGCACATTCACTTCATGGCAGCGCAACAAA
>JAVVPD010000123.1:0-5652 GCA_036655975.1 Desulfovibrionaceae bacterium
TCAAGCGGGCCACCAGTTCAGAATTCACTAAGAGTAATTGTGCGGTACGTAAAACCATGCCGTCCGCCGCGCGCACCAAGCGGGCGTTGACAAATACGGCATCTTTATCTCGATAATAGGTTCCAAGCAACAAGGCCGCCCATTTTTCTTGCGCGTTCACCATGCCTTGGCGGGCTAAGGCAAAGTCGCCTTGTTCGGCGCGCATGGCAATGTAGCCGGGCAGGCGGTATTCACGCACGGGGAAACTGCGCTGATTAAATTCAAAAATAAGACTTTCGGCTACCAAACGTCCAAAGGTGCTGCTCTGCTGGAAATTATTTACATTCACAAAGGATGTGGGCATGGCAACAAGGCCCGTCAAGCAGTCGTTGGGCAGGGTGGCTAGCAATTGATCGGCCAATTCGCGGACTTTCAATTTCAGCTCTTGCGCCTCCATATACTGGGGTGAGGTGGGCAAAGCTTCCATAGAGCCTTGTTTTTTGGTGGAACAAGCTGACAGTAGGCCAAGGCACAGTAGGCCAAGCAGCAGGGGGCGGACTATATTCATGGAAAATCTCCGATGGAAAGCGTACATAGGTTCTACACATCCTATCGTCGTATGCGCCAAAAACTTGAGAGTGTTGTAGAAACTTTCCAGACAAATTCCGCGCTTGGCTTGTGGGTGGAAATATATTAGCATATTTCGCTTCACTGCCATGGTTGGCGGGGAATATTTTTGTTTGATCCTTTTTTGCGGGTAGTCCCATGACCTTACTCACACCACAGCGGCGAATGACACGCTCCCTAACATTGGGTGCTGTCGCCATTGGCGGCACTGCGCCTATTGTTGTGCAAAGCATGACTAATACCGATACCCGCGATGTGGACGCCACCGTGGGCCAGATTGAAGCACTGATAGCGGCCGGCTGCGAAGTGGTGCGGGTAGCTGTCCCTGATGAAGAAGCCGCTCGCGCGGTGTGGGCCATTGTGCGCCAAGTATCCGTGCCCATTATCGCAGACATTCATTTTGACCATCGCCTAGCTATTGCCGCCTTGGAAGGGGGGGTGCAGGGTTTACGCATCAATCCTGGTAATATCGGCCCGCGCAAGAATGTGGACGCCGTGGTAGACGCGGCCAAGGCGCAGGGGGCGGTGTTGCGTATTGGTGTTAATAGCGGTTCGGTGGATAAAAAACTGCTAAAAAAATTTGGTGGCCCTACGCCAGAAGCCATGGTGGAAAGTGCTTTAGCCCACGTGCGCTTGTTGGAAAAGCGCGGTTTTTACGATACCAAAATTTCGCTTAAATCATCGTCGGTGTTGGACAGTATTGCGGCCTATCGCTTGCTGGCTTCGCGTTGCGACTATCCTTTGCATATCGGTATTACCGAGGCGGGCAGCGTGGGGCGCGGGGCTGTCAAGTCGGCGGTGGGTTTAGGTATTTTGTTATGGGAAGGCATTGGCGACACCTTGCGCGTGTCGTTGACCGCAAACCCGGTGGAAGAAATCACCGTGGCTTGGGATATTTTGCGCGCCTTGGGCTTGCGTGAATACGGGCCAGAAGTTATTTCCTGCCCCACCTGCGGGCGCACGGAAATAGACCTGATCGCCCTTGCGGCGGAAGTGGAGCGTCGCCTTGTAGGGGAAAAAGCTCCCATCAAGGTGGCGGTCATGGGCTGTGTGGTCAACGGGCCTGGTGAAGCCCGCGAGGCTGATCTTGGCCTTGCTGGGGGGCGCGATAAGGGCATTATTTTTCGCAAGGGCGAAGTTATCCGCACCGTGCGGGGACAAGGCGCGCTTTTGACAGCTTTTATGGAAGAACTCAATGTACTTTTGAAAGAAAGAGGATAACCATGCGTTTTAGTAATAGTTACATTCCCACTTTGAAAGAAGCCCCCACCGATGCGGAGGTTATCAGCCACAAATTGCTTATCCGCGCGGGCATGGTGCGTAAACTCACCTCTGGTTTATATATTTATTTACCCTTGGGGCTGAAAGCTCTAGAAAAAGCCAGCCGTATTGTGCGTGAAGAAATGAATAATGCTGGCGCGCAAGAATTGCTTATGCCCATGGTGCAACCCGCTGATTTGTGGCAAGAAACGGGGCGTTGGGATTTTTACGGTAAGGAATTGTTGCGTTTTACCGACCGTCACGACCGCGCCTATTGCCTTGGCCCCACCCACGAAGAAGTCATTACCGATCTGGTGCGTGGCGAAGTGCGCTCGTATCGCCAATTACCCTTGATTCTGTATCAAATTCAGACCAAGTTTCGTGACGAAATCCGCCCCCGTTTTGGGCTTATGCGCGGACGCGAATTTATGATGAAGGACGCCTATTCCTTTGACCGCGATCAGGCAGGCGTGGACGAAAGTTACCGCAAAATGTACGATGCCTACATGCGTATTTTTTCGCGCATGGGGCTGAAATTTCGGGCTGTGGAAGCCGATACCGGTTCTATTGGCGGCAATTTTTCGCACGAATTTATGGTTCTGGCCGATACGGGTGAAGACACTATCGCCGCGTGTACAGCGTGCGACTATGCCGCCAATGTGGAGCGGGCTGAAATTTTATGGAAGGGGAGTGCCTGCACCGAGACTTGCCCGGCTGTAGAAGAAATTCTTACCCCCCAAGCGCATACGGTGGAAGCTGTCTGTACTTTCTTGGGTGTTCCGGCGACGGCGCTGGTGAAAACCTTGCTTTTTGCCGTGGACAAGGAGCCTGTGGCCGTATTGGTGCGTGGCGACCGCGAAGTGAATGACATCAAACTCAAGAACTTGCTCCATGCCAGCACTGTAGAATTTGCCACTCCCGAGCAAGTGGTTGCGTGGACGCAGTCTCCCGTGGGTTTTGCTGGGCCGGTGCACCTGAACATCGCGCGGGTTTATGCTGATAATGAATTACAGGGCGCGACGGATTGGGTCACTGGGGCAAATAAGGGGGATACCCATTTGCGCCATGTGGATTTGCAGCGTGATGCCCGTATTACCGCGTATGCGGATTTACGTCAGATCATGTTGACAGATCCCTGCCCCCATTGTGGCGGGCGTATCGCCTTGCCCAGGGGCATTGAGGTGGGCCATGTGTTTAAGCTGGGCACCAAGTACAGCGAAGCTATGGGTGCCACCTTCCTTGACGTGAATGGCAAGGAACAAGTTATGATTATGGGGTGTTACGGTATTGGCGTGTCCCGCGTGGTGGCGGCCTGTATTGAGCAGAATAATGACGATGGTGGTATCATTTTCCCGCCCGCCCTAGCCCCCTATGAGGCCATGCTGTTGAATTTGGATGTTAAAAATGCCGAAGTTTGCGCCAAAGTGGATGAAATCTACACCCAGCTTCAGGCGGCGGGGATTGAAACGCTGCTGGACGACCGCGAAGAGCGCCCCGGAATCAAATTTAAGGATGCCGATTTGTTGGGGAGCCCACTGCAATTGGTAGTGGGGGCCAAGAGTTTGGCTCGGGGCTGTATTGAAGCCAAAGATCGCCGCACCGGCCTGAAGGTGGAATTGGCGGCGGACAACAATTTTATGGCAACCTTTAGCGCATGGCGAGCGGAGGTTTTGAGCAGCTGGACAGTCTAGCCGCCGGAGAAGGTATGAACGCCATTCTTTCTGTTCGTGAACTCACAGACGCCCTCCGCCGTAAGGTAGAGGGCGCTTTCCCCTTTGTGTGGGTTAAGGGTGAGGTGACCAATCTTTCACGGCCCAGCTCTGGGCATCTTTATTTTTCGCTTAAGGATGCGGATGCGCTGCTCAATTGCGTGTGGTTTCGCGGTCAGCAGAGGCCGGCGGAAAAATTTGACCCCCTCACGGGAGAGGTCTTTGCCGATGGCCCGCGCCGGAGTATGGCACAGGGTCTTGAAAACGGGCAACAACTTTTGTGTGCGGGACGGGTCAGCGTGTACGCTCCCCGAGGATCGTATCAGCTGATTGTAGAATTGGTGCAAGAGGCGGGGCTCGGGCAATTGCATGCGGCCTTTGAGCTGCGTAAAGCGGCACTGGCCGCGCGGGGTTTTTTTGCGCTGGAACGCAAGCGCCCCTTACCCTATAATCCCACCCGTGTGGCCTTGATTACCGCGCCCACGGGAGCGGCGGTGCAAGATTTTATCCGTTTGGCCTCTGACAGAGGAGGGGGGGCGGAAATCCGCCTTTATCCGGTGTTGGTACAGGGCGAAGGTGCGGCTCCTTCGCTGGTGCGGGCGCTACAGGCCGCGCAGGACGATTCGTGGGCGCAGGTTATTGTGGTGATTCGGGGGGGCGGGTCGCTGGAAGATTTGTGGGCCTTTAACGAAGAATGTGTGGCTGAAGCCGTGTTCGCGAGCCAGCTCCCCGTGCTGGCGGGCATTGGGCACGAGGTGGACATTTCCATGTGCGACATGACAGCAGATGCGCGCGCCGCTACGCCTTCCCACGCGGCCCAACTCTTGTGGCCTTCGCGGGCTTCACTGGTTCAGCAGATAGATTCGCTGGAATGCGCTCTGCAAGACAGTATGCAGGCTTTGGTGTGTCATGGCGCCACGCGCCTTGCAAGTCATGAGCAGGCTTTGGGCTGGCTTTCGCCTCTCCGCGCCCTGAGTCGTCTGGAAGACAGTTTTACCGCTCGGCATGAGCGCCTCATGCTGGCTTTCACCCGCTTTATGGACGCTCGCCGCCTGCATGTGAGCCATCTTGCCGCGCGCATGGCGGCAGCGTTTGGGCTGGAAAAAACTTATCCCAAGGCGGATATGTTAGCGCAACTGAGCCAGCGCCTTACCCGCAGTATGGACGTACTGGTGCAGCAACAGTGCGCGCAGCTTGAACAAATTTCCACTCGCCTTGAGGCCCTCAGCCCCTTGGCGCCTTTGGAGCGTGGGTATGCCTTGGTGCATGATAGCGCTGGGCAGCTTGTCCGCTCTGTCGCGCAAAGTCCACCGGGCAGTACTGTCACTGTTCGGGTGTCGGACGGCAGCTTGGATGTGAGCGTAAATTCAGTGAATAAAATAGGATAGTGCTATGAAATATATGCGTGTTTTGTTTGTGTGCGGGTGTTGTTTATGGTGTGGACTTGCGTTTGGCGTATCGGCTTTTGTACAATCGGCTTACAGCGCGCCCACAGGGCTTTTGCAAGTCAGCCATCCTGATAAGGTGGCTCGGGGGGATGCTTTTGCCGTGACTGCCACGTCCAGCCTTCCCGTAAGTACGATGACTTTTACGTGGCTGACACGAAAATTTACCGTGCCCGCGTCTACTGACAACGCACAGGGAAAATATACTGTAACTTTGCTGTTGCCCGTGCCCATCGACGCAAAGGAAACGCACATGGCTTTAGGCGTGCAAGCTGCTGGCGCGTTGCCCATCCAGCAAAATATTATGCTGTTTGATAAAGAGCGTCCGGTACAAAAATTGACGGTGGACAGAAAGTTCACCAGCCCTCCCGCGCACGAAAAAGAACGCATCGCCCGTGACCGCCGCCGTGTGGCGGAGGCGGTGTCGCGTTTTAGCGTGGGAAAAGCGTGGAATATGCCCTTGCTGCGTCCGGTGGCGGGCAGTGTGAGCAGTCAATTTGGCATGCGACGGGTGTATAACGGGGTGACCAAAAGTATTCATCGGGGTTTAGATATGCGTAGCCCCATGGGAACTCCGGTGTTGGCGGTGGCGGACGGGGAGATCATTTTGGCTGACTTGCTGTACTATTCCG
>JAVVPD010000124.1:0-5502 GCA_036655975.1 Desulfovibrionaceae bacterium
GGGAACGTGGAGCGGCATGCGCTACCTCCCCCCCTGCGTGAACAAGGCCTCAGGGCAATACCTGTAGACGCAAAAACTGAGCAGACAAAAAATACTCCCTTCCACACAAACGGGCATGTAGGCCGCTCCCCTCACCCCCATGAATGTCGCCACAAGGGCTACAATAGGCAGGCTGACAATGCCTATCCCCATCAAAACCCGTACCAAAGCCTTTTCTTGTCCAAAGGGTACGAGTATTTGCGTCCCCAACACAAAATTACAGACCAAAAAAGGGATTACAAAACACAGCACCCGCAAAAGGGGAACCGTATCCGCATAGCCTGGCCCTAGGGCAATCAAAATAATCCACGGCGCCAGCCCCCACAGTGCTATGGCAGCGGTAAAACCCATGAGGCCGGACCAAAAAAATGAAAGCCGCAAATAGCGGCGGGCGGTCTGAGGCGCTTCACACCGCAGGGCGCAAACCTCAGGGAAAAGCGTCTGCGTGATGGGGCCGCTCACACTGACGACAGCCTTGGAAATTTTGTCGGAAGCCAGCAACATACCCAGTTCGCGAGCCGGGATAATAGTACCCACGAGCAACATATTGCCTTGAGTATACAACATACTGGCGAGCCGCGCAAAAAAAAAACCCTTACCTGCCACAAAATTTTCCAAGCCATGCGCGGGGAAAATGTCAAAGGATATTTACGACAAATCAAAAAATTCAACCAAGTATAACAAATACCTTTGCACGCAAACAGCAGCAAAACATACAGTGAACCGTCATCGGGTTTATGGATGATAAGAAACATCAACAGCAGCACTATCGCGCTACTCCCCACATCCCACAAAGCCATGCCCCGCATGCCTTTGCCCAAACCCTGATAATACCATGTGGGGTTAAAACCCAAGATAATGCCGTAACCTGTGGCATAGGCAAGGCTCAACCACGTCCCGCCCACGGTGGGCACACATACTTTAATAAAGACAAAACTCACAATGCACAGGGCGGCTAAAAATATTTTTGCCGTCAATACGCCATAGACGAGCCGCTGGACAATACCGAGATCCGTGCGGGACATCGCAACGCTGCGCGTTCCGCCCAAAGCGAAACCCCATTCCACCACGATACCTATCACCATAGACACCGTGAGCAAATACATAAGCTGCCCAAAAGCGTCCGGCTGCAGGACACGCGCCAAATAGGGCACAGCCAGCAAGGGCAAAAAAATAAGTGCCCCCTGAATCGCACTGAACGAAAAAAAGGTTTCCCACAAACGGCGCGCAGAAGACATTTAGTGGGCCCGCGTGGCGAGGATCGCCTTGTATATGTTCACATATTCTGGGTACACCACGGCGGCACTGTGATGAGCACCTATATAGGCTCGCGCTGCTTCGCCCATGCCGTGCCGCAAGGCAGCATCTGACAATAACATCTTAACATATTGCGTAAATTCCTGTGCATCACGTGCCAAAAAACCGTTCACCCCGTGTTGGATAATCGCACGATTGGCAGGAATATCGGTAGCGACAACGGGCTTACCCCGGCTCATAGCCTCAAGAACACTGTAGGACAAACCCTCCCACAGTGAGGTTTGCACGTAAACATCAAGCGCGTCTAAAAGGGTCATGGCCTTTGTATGGTCTACCCAGCCCGTACGCCGAACATGGGAAGGTAGGGAAGCCACATCGTCAGCGGGCGCGCCAATCCACGTCCACTGGGCTTCATGACGCAGCGCATCCGCTACCGTGCCGAATAACTCAGGGGCGCGCTGGGCGGTCAATCTTCCCAGAATTGCCACTTGCAAAAGGGCGGATTCAGACGTGTCGCGCGCGGGAGGAGGAAGTGCTATTACCTCAACACTATTTTCAACAAGATACGCGGCATGATTTTTAGGCGTCAGCCTTTCGGCAAGCGCAAATTCCTGCACGCCACAGGCTATGGTCGCTTGCCCAATGCGGGCCATAAGGTATTCAACCCCCTTGTAGACCGCGCACAAACACGAAGGGATATCAGTACGCAAAAAAGCATAGCCGTGCGGGGTGTACACGCTGGGAATACCCAATTGCGCGGCGGCCAGTCTGCCCAAAACCCCCGCCTTGGAGGAATGGCAATGGACAACATCCGGCTGAAGCTGCCGCAGCAAAAGTATAATAGCCCAATACGCACACATATCGCCCCAAGGGTGTACGCTACGCCGCATGGGTACATGATAAAACCGTGTGCTGTCTGGAAATATATTGCAAAAATTTACAGGGCTTTCCGCCCGTAAAGAATAGATAACATCATGCCGCGTATCCTCCTGCACATGCTTGCACAACGTGGACAAAGCCGTGAGCGCGCCGGCCGCAAAAGATTCTATGACATGGACAATGTACATCAATGCCTTTACTTTTATTGTAAATTTATGATTCGTTTAAAATACATACAGTTACTACTCAGTAATCCCTAGCTAAGGGCATAAAAAAATAAAGGAAACAACAAGAGCCGTTGAAGAAACGACAGAGCATCCGGCAATGCTATTTACATATTTAGCAATGCTACATCCTTAGCGTCAAGGTTTAATTTGCTATCGACAGGATTGAACACCGGAACAAAACTGAGCCGTGCCCCACAAAGGGCAACTCTGACGCGCGTATCCCCCCCACGGCAGAAGCAATTATATCCATATAATTATATAATTTTACTAGTATTTATTGATAAACAAAAAAAGTTATCATTATAATTCTTAATAATAGCAATAACTATCTAAAATTATTATTATAATTTGTTATATCAAATAAAACTTATGTAATATTGCGATATTAAATAAAAAGAACAAATTTTGCATAGGGAAAATATATTTAAATAGGTGAGTATATACTTATCTAACTAATTTTATTACACTTGAAACATATGATACCCCCAAAACACAACTTACGTCAACAAAATCCCCTATTGACGGAAAAAAATGTGAGGGCTAGGTTACCAGCAGTTGGGGGGGTTTCCCTCGCAGGCGGATTTGCTTGTGCATTGGCGCAAGTATCCTGTGTTCCTAACTTGATGTATTTTTTAGGAGATTAGAGTATGGCTACAAAAACACTTTTCAACGAAGACAAGGTTGCGCTTCTACTTGGGGGAGTGATCTTCCTTATGGCCTTGTTCAGGTTAGGTAATATCGACCTTCTTGGGTGGGTAGTATCTACGGGTATGTGGGTTGGTACCCCGCTCAAGGCATGGTCGTCTGCCACCAAAGGACTACTGCCTGGCTATGTATCACTGCTGGCCAGTTATGTTTTTTTAACGGCCATATTGTCCATAGGCATAAAGCTTTTGGGTGGTAATGTCGGACGTTTTGTTAAATCTTTTACAGTGGTCTTTTTTATCGCTTTTGCCTGTTACACCGCTGGTGCCAATGCCTACATTGCCGCCAACCCCACCCAATACGCTAAGCAAGGCGTGCCATGGGGTTTAGGTTTGAGCACAGAAGCAGGCCTGATTATTGCCCTCGTCATGGGTATTTGCATCAGTAACTTCTTCCCCAAGGTGGCGGATGCGTTAAAAGATGCCTGCCGCCCAGAATTGTTCGTTAAAATTGCTATTATCATCATGGGTGCGGAATTAGGCGTTAAAGCCGCTGATGCTGCCGGTTTTGCCGGTCACATCATTTTCCGAGGACTCTGCGCCATTGTTGAAGCCTATTTGTTGTATTGGGCGGTTGTATACTATGTATCGCGTAAATACTTCAAATTCAGCCGTGAATGGGCAGCTCCTTTGGCTTCCGGTATCTCCATTTGTGGTGTATCGGCCGCCATCGCTACAGGTGCGGCTATTCGCGCACGGCCCGTAGTGCCCATTATGGTATCTTCGCTGGTTGTTATTTTTACCTGTATTGAAATGCTGATTCTCCCCTTTGCCGCTCAGTACTTCTTGAGTTCCGAACCCATGGTTGCTGGTGGTTGGATGGGGCTGGCAGTTAAGTCTGACGGTGGCGCTATCGCTAGTGGTGCTATTGCAGAATCGCTGATCCTCGCCAAGGCCGCCGCCAATGGCATCAATTGGCAGCCCGGTTGGATCATCATGGTAACCACCACTGTCAAAATCTTTATCGACGTATTCATCGGCATCTGGTCGCTGGTACTGGCATGGATTTGGTGCACCAAGTTTGAAAAGACTGACGGCGAAAGAACCATGACTTGGTCCGACGTGTGGGCTCGTTTCCCCCGCTTCGTGCTGGGCTATATCTTCACCTTCTTGCTGTTGCTGGTCATCTGCTTGCAGAGCCCCGAATTGCACCAGCTGGGTAAGGGTATTTCCAAGAGCATCAACGCCTTCCGCACCATCTTCTTCCTGTTAACATTCTTCAGCATCGGCATGGTGTCTAACTTCCATAAGCTTATGGAAGAAGGCATTGGCCGTCTCGCCCTTGTGTACATGGTGTGCCTGTTCGGCTTCATCATCTGGGTTGGTCTGTTCATTTCGTACGCATTCTTCCACGGCATGACTCCCCCTCTGATGAATTAATCGAAGAATATCTTAGCATTACCTCTTTCTAAAGAAACAAGGATACGGTCATGGAAGAAAAAAATGAAGTAAAATTCCACGAAGAAATTAAGAAAATGGAATACGAACCTTTGGATGCAACTGAAATGAAGCTCATCCACTGGAGTTGGGGTTTGGGCGTTGGCCTATTGGCAGTGCTGTTTATTGTCAGCAAATTCTTGTTGCCCGGCATTCACTAAGCCGGCAAAGGATTATTATCATGCCTCGCTATAGCCTCTGTCACATTGAAGGTCCAAATGATCGCCTGAAAAGTAGCCAACACGCCCTTGTGGATGCGGCTTCCTTTCAGGAGGCTCTTGCAACGCGCACCACATGGCCTGTGGAAGAAAATTACAACCACAGCTGTGCTACCGCGCAAAACCCCGGAACCTGCACATACTATCAGGAACTCTGGGAAGCAACAGTCCTTACGACAGAAAAGCACTAAGACGCTATCTTGGTGAGAGACTAAACAGAAAGGCGCTTGCAGCAATGCAAGCGCCTTTCTTGCATGATATGCCCCCTTCCCCCCCTCTATTCTGTGTGATGAAGTATGCTTTTAGGTAGCCCCCCAAAGCCCGTCAATTTTGGTGAGGGTTTGGCTTCAACGAGCATCAACCCCATACCGACAAGGAGGGCTACGGTTATGGAAGTTATCAAGAGGCAGAAAAGAGGAGGTATCAGGAAGCGCCGTGGACGCACAGAAATTACGGGCGCATGTATCAGAGTGCGTGGATGGAAAGTGTGAAACAAGCCCTGAGCGGGCTTTAGGAGGGCTAAAGCTGATACTTTATGCCACACACAGCTCAGCCATAGCTATGAAGCGCAACTCTCACAGCCAAAGCAATGGGGCCTTTGCAAGGTGCGGCGCAGGGCATGCGGCAAGGAGCCGCCAGCAAAAGTACCGAGCAAGCCCCATTAGCTAGCTCAAGCTAAAATCACCAGCCCCCAAACGCAAAAAGCTCATGCGCGTTAAGCAGCATGAGCTTTTTGGGAAC
>JAVVPD010000125.1:0-5482 GCA_036655975.1 Desulfovibrionaceae bacterium
ACTGACAGCGGTAATGTGCATTTGCAATACGGCGAATTCTTCAATTCCCCATCCGTACCCCTGCTGTTTGCGCGTCCTGTGCGTCAGTGCGATGTGATCGTTTCCACCGAGCCTGTTCTGTCCTAAACGACTTTTTTCAACACCTTCGGCCGCTGGTATTTCCAGACGGTCTGCCAGTGGCCGATCAGCAGGCTCTCCCTTCACTATACCCTCATTTCTTTTAAGGAGTAATTGCATGATTATCGACAGCAATTTGGTTTTTACGGATTCTGCCCTCACCGTTACCGGCACTTCAGACCCCGTGGCCTTGACCAGCCTGAGCAAACCCGGGCGCATGGATCCCATCCCCCTCATTATGCGCGTGACGGAAGACTTTAACAATCTTACCTCGCTCAGTATCAAATTGACCGAATGCGCTAGCCAGAACGGTACGTATACCGAAGTGCCCGCCGCCAGCACCACGCTTGCACTGGCAGACCTCAAGGCCGGGAAGAAAATCGGCTGGCCCTTTCTGCCCAGCACCGTGGAAAAGCCGTGGCTGAAGTGGGCCTACACGCTTACGGGCACGGCCCCCACCACCGGGAGGCTGTTTGTGGCCCTGCTGCGTGAGCGCGAAGATCCTTACGAAGCCGGCATGTACATTAGCGGTGGCATCGTCAAAGGCTAACAAAATATCGGGGGGGATAGGGGCGCGCCCTGTCTCCCCCAAGGCACACGGGAGGAACCCTACATGCCATCAAAAATTGCTATTTGGAATATGGCTTTAGGTTTTATCGGCACACGCACGGTGGCCTCAGCGGACGAGAACACGCCAGAGGCCATACAGTGTAAATTATTTTGGGACAATGCCCGGCGGCAGGCTTTGCGGGATTATCCGTGGAATTTTGCCCAGCGGCGGGCGTGGCTGGCGGCAATTCCTGTGCCGGAAGGTTGGGAGCTGGAATACACGCATGCCTACACTCTGCCCGAGGACTGCCTGAAGGCTTTGCGGGTGCTGGAAGGGGGCCGCAGCGAACAACGCTTTGTGCTGGCGCACGATGTGCACCGTGGAGCCACGGTGCTGTTGAGCCATGCCGCAGCCGCCTTGTTGTGCTACACGGCAGACCTACAGCGGGCTGATGAATTTGACGATTTATTTCAGTCGCTTATGGCGCGTAAATTGGCAAGTTTGGTGTGTGTGCCTTTGCTGAAGAATAACAGCGGCAAAGTTAAGGAATTGGAGCAATTGTACGCCGTGGCTTTGGCGGCGGCTTTGTCTGCTAACGGCAGCGAAGGAGCCGAAGAAGAAAAAAAAGATTCTTGGCTAGAATCTAGAAACTGAAAGGATAAAATATGTCAATAACAAGTAACAACAGCATCTCAAAATTTATAGGCAATAGTTCCGCTACTGATTTTCCTTTTACTTTTAAAGTCTGGGATGTTTCACAACTTTTAGTCGAAATAACTGATCTTAATGGTACTATTTTGACACCAAAATTTACTGCCACGCTCTCTACTAATAGTGGAACAGTGCATGTACTTTATGAAAATAAACCCATTCCAAATGGATGGAAAATAGCCATTATCCGCAACATGCCTTTTGAACAGAAAATTGATTTAATCAGCGGTACGCGCTTTGACCCGCAAGTGCTGGAAGATGCTTTGGACACCGCCACGGCGGAGCGGCAGCAATTGCGCGAAAGCGTAGGGCGGGCGCTCATTATGCCCCCCGGCAGCGAGGAAACGCCCATGGTGGTGGCGGATAAGATCCTGAAGGCCGCCGCAAAGGCAGCACAAGCGGCGGTGGCGGCGGGGGAGAGCCGTCAAGGGGCTGAAAATGCGTTGACCAGTGTGCTGGGGGAAAAAAGCGCGTGTATCGCGGAACTGGGCAGGCTGGGCACGGCGCAAAGCATGAGAATTGAAAAGGAAGGGCAAAAGCAATGGGAGCGTGTGCTAGCGGGTAATAGCGCTTTGGACGCGCATCTTGCTCAAGGTCTTGCCGGAATGCAAAACGCCGGAGACGCGCAGGCCCTGCGGCTTGAAGGGGTGGGGGCCAACCAAGTGCGTCTTGCGGCGCAGCAGGTGGGCAAGGCTAAAGTCGAGGCAGACCGGGCAAAAACGGAGGCTGACCATGCCGCAGAATACGCCAATGCCGCCCGTGATTTGAGCCTTGGGCAATTGCCCACCGCCAGTGAAACTTTTTTAGGCTTGGTGCAACACGCCACGAAGGCAGAAGCCGAGGCGGGTTTGAACCACCATAAGGCCATGACTCCCTTGCGTACGGCGCAGGCCATCCGCAAGTTGCAGCCCGTTGTGGTGGAAATGCCCACCATCAATGGGCCGGACAGTACCCGCGAAGGCGCGACGGAAAGCTATGTGTTTACTTCGCGTTCTGTGTTGCCGGCTACCCGCGTGGCGGCTTTTGTCTATTCTATTGATTTGACGGGGGAGGCCTTTCGGGTTCCGGCGGTGGTGGGTACAGACGGAAGCTATAGCGCGACAGTGCGGATTCGTTTTGGCGGGGTATTGGGCGATTCCAATGTGTTGAGCGTGTATGCTGTGGACAGCTTGGCTAATCAAAGCCCTGCCCTGTCCCGCACGATCAGTGTGCGCCTGAACGCGGCCCCCAACACTGCTGGGCTGACCGACGATATGCCTACTTTTTGCGTGGCTGGGCAAAGCTATACCGTGCATTTTAGCGGGGCTGAGGATGCCGACGGCGACCCTGTGAGCTATGCCCTTGAAAGCCTGAGCACGGGCCTTGTGGTCAATCCCAGCACGCCCGTGGCGGCAAATGCCCCCATAACCTTTACACTGCCGGACGCCGCCAGTGTGGGGGCGTTCTCGTGGTTGGCTCTTGCCTTGCGGGTACGCGACGATTTTGGCGGCGAAACGACCAAAAGCTATGCCGTGGGCGGGGTGGGCTATGTGGATACCCCCAGTATTACCAGCCCTGTCAACGGGGCCACAGGTGTTTTTGCCGATGCCCCCATTGTGGTCAGTCCTTTCAGTGTGCATGCCAACGTGGACACGGCGGGAAAATTACACGTGCAGGCCGCGCGTGATGCCACATTTACAGATATTGTGTGGGAGTATAACGGCGTCAATGCCACGCAGGTGACGCCAAGCTTACCGCTGGACACAATTATATATTTACGTGCACGGCGTTTCGGGAACGTGCTCGGGCCAGAAAAATGGTCGGAAACGGGGCAAATCCGCACGGTGGCTCCGTCCATTAGTGAAGCGCATATTGACTATCCCGCGCCACGGGCCACGGGTTTGCCTCTTAATCCTGTGGTGCGTATCGCCACGCCCACAACCGTTGCCCAAACGTGGGATAAGGTTCACTGCCGGGTTAAGCAGGGGGATAGGGTGGTCTATGACAGTGGTGAAGTGGGCGCGATCAACACCTTTGTCACCACAGGTATCACGGGCATTGAAAGCCTGTACAGCGTGGAAGTACGCGTCTACGGCAGCCTTACGGGCTGGAGCGCGTGGAAGAGCCAGACATTTACAACCCTGTTGGTGTATTTGCGCCCCCCAGCGCTCACCCTGCCCGCAGACGGTGCAGATCCGACAAGCCTGTCCATTGGCGTGGCCTTACCCGAGTTTGTGGGGCAAAGCTTGACCGGGGGCATGACCGTGCGCCTTGCCCCCACGCTGGCGGGATTGGAGCAGGAACAGCCCACGCAATTGTGGAAGCCCGAGCCTTCAACAAGCTTTGCCATTCCGCATTGCCAATACGCCACCAGCTATTATGTAGCGGCGTGGTGGGCAGGCAGCGTTACCGGAATAGCCAAAAGCATTGCGGAGCGCACCGTAAGTACCATGCCCCCATACGTGCACGCCCCGGGTGTTGGCGGCGTGCGCGAGGGGGAACTTGACGTTTTGCCCACGCATACACTGACGCTTACTCCCTTTACCAGCGTGCCAACGGGCTATTACACCCCCCACGCTGAAGGCTCACTCCGGATTATGTACAAGCATGCTGTCTCACATGCTTTGATTCATGACAGTGGCTGGATAGCAGACGCGCCCACCTATACGCCGCCTGTGGTTTTGCCCATACATAGCCCCATGTATGTCAGTGTGCAAAGGCGCGGTAGCCATGGGGTGGAAAGTGCCGTGAGCACGAGCACACAGATTACCTTCACCACCATCAACGCCTTTGTGAAAGCGCCTGTTATCACCAGTCCCGCCAACAACACGAGCAATGTTGCTATTAACCCCATGCTAACCTTGGCGACCCCCGAAGTTGTGGGCCAGAGCGTTGCCAATATGGAAGTACAGGCCAGCACAGCAACAAATTTTAGCAGCATCGCGTGGACGAGTGGGGAAATGAGCCCTGTAACCAGCATCAAAGCCCAGCTTACGGGGCTGCACACTAAGTATTATGTGCGGGCCCGCTGTAAGGGGAGTGTGACGGGCTGGACAGACTGGGGGGCTGTGGTGGGCTTTACGACGATGACGCAGATAGCGTGGACGTATACCAGTAATGCGACTTTTACACCGCCTGTTGCAGGACGCTATAGTGTTGATGTGCATGGGGGGTATGGCGGGAATTACACCTTAACTCTTACTATCGAATCGCAAGATAATCAAGTTACACATACAGGATATGGCGGCACAGGCGGAAAAGCTGCCAAGAATATTCGACTCAATACAGGGGCTATCCCCGTAACTATTGCTGGTAATGGCTCTAGCAGCTCTGCTTCAGCGATTGAAACATGGAAATATTGTCCCCCACCTTGCTCTAAAGGTGGGGTAGGCGGCTCCGGTGGCACAACATCCTTCGGTTCTTATGTTTCCGCCACTGGCGGTGGCGGTGGACAGGTTACTCATTATAGCACGTGCGAGTCTGGAGAGAGAGGATGGTGCTATGGACAGGCGTCCAACGGTTCCAACGGCAACGGTATAGGCGGCGACGCCAACATCCCCGGCGGCTCCACTGGCCCCAAGTGCATCATCAATTTCATAGGAGAATAGCCCATGTACGCCCGCATAGACCAAGAAACCAGCGTTGCCGAACTTATCCCCCACAATCCCCAAGGGCGCTATCACCCCTCACTCCAGTGGGTAGAAGTCCCCGCATGGCTCGAACCTTACATCGACAATCAATTTTGGTATGACGGGGAAGCCTTGAACCCCCCTACCGAAGACACGCTTTTGCAGAAAGCCAAGGCGCGGCAGCGCGCCCTGTTCGCTACGGCTTTTAAAAGGCTTGAGCAGCGCGCCCAGCGTCCGCAAAGTGCGGTACTGACAGCGCTGATGGACGCGGGCCCCCCGCCCGAGCCAGACGCAGATTTTTTGTGGCAGCTTGAGTCTATCAAGGCGGAGAACCGTTTGTTATTGGCGCAGCTTGAAGCCACAAAAACCCGTGAGGCGGCAGAGCTTATCCACCCGTGGTTGCCTGCTGCCACCGCGCAACGCGGGAGGGCGGTCTAAACCATGCGTATAGCCCTACAAAACTTTACGGGCGGTGAAATAGCCCCCACCCTGTCGG
>JAVVPD010000126.1:0-5433 GCA_036655975.1 Desulfovibrionaceae bacterium
ACCCCCTTTGACGTACAGGGTGCGGACATTATGCTTCTGCATAATGCCGGGGAAATCATGGCATGGCCCGAAAATGTTGCGGCTTTCTCGCTGATTTTTCAGGAAGCCGGTCTTTCTTGGACCCTCAGCAGCGAAGTCGCCGCCTATGACGGCGTGAACTACGGCGTATTCTATGACGACGCACAAACCGCACGCATTGCCCTGATGCACATGCAGGCGGCTAAAAAATTGGGCGTCAAAAAAATCGTTATCGGTGAATGCGGTCACGCACACAAAGCCCTGACCGTTATCGCCGACCGCGTTATCCCCTACGAATTGCAAGTTCCCCGCGAAAGCTGCTATGTAACCCTGCGTGACATCGTCATGTCTGGTAAATTAAAGCTTGATCCTTCGCGCAACAACTTCCCCGTGACCCTGCACGACCCCTGTAACATTGTGCGCCTCATGGGTATTGTGGAACCGCAACGCGAAATCGTGCGTAAAATTGCCCCCATGTTCCGCGAAATGCCCCACCACGGCGTGGATAACTATTGCTGCGGCGGTGGTAGTGGTTTTGCCATTATGACCCGTAACAATATTGAAAGCTGGCGCGGCAACATCTCTGGCCGTAAAAAAATGCAACAGATCTGTGCCGCATTCTCCGAGTGCATGGGCCCAGAAACCAAAAAGTATATCTGTGCTCCCTGCTCCAACTGTAAGGGCCAGATCCGTGAATTGCTTGAACATAACGACATGTACGAAAAGAACATGTTCGCCTACGGCGGCTTGGTCGAACTCATCGTTAACGCTATGGTCAACGTCAACCCCGGCTTTATCAAGTGGGAAGGCGCGGCAGAAGAAGAATAAGCAGCTCTGGGGGGAGGCCACGGCTTTTCCCCAAGCCCTGCGTTAAGGAGCCATAAAAGCCCTTAAGTCCGCAAATATGCCTTTCATGGCACACTAAAAGGCTTTCTTGACTGATTTTTTCAGACAGGAAAGCCTTTTTAAAGTATTTTTGATTCCAGACGCTCCCTCCAGCGCTTTACGGCGAAAGTAAATTTCGCCTACGCCTACGGGGCGGGCGACGGAAGTCTTTGCCTTCCTCCCTTGGCTTGTCAATTGTGCAGAAATTCACTATTGTTACCCGCGCAATGACAACTTTTATACAGCGAGAAGAGCATGACTTGGTTCACCCAGTTATTTTTGGGGCACGGGGCTGCACAATCGGTGGTTGTTTTGGCTCTCGCAATTGTGTTGGGTTTAGCCATTGGGCTGATACAATTTCGGGGAATACGTCTGGGAGTGGGCGGGGTGCTGTTCAGCGGGCTCGCCTTAGCCCATTTCGGCATTAAGATTGACCATCAGGTGCTGGAATTTGTCCGAGAATTTGGACTGATTTTATTTGTTTTTTCCATTGGCATGCAGGTTGGCCCCAGCTTTGTGGATTCCTTGCGCCGCCGAGGTTTACGTTTGAACATGATGGCAGCACTGATTGTCATGCTGGGTGTGCTGGCAACAGTTATTTGCTATGCCAGCTTTGACATTCCGCTCGCGGTGGCGGTGGGGCTGTTCAGCGGGGGGGTTACCAACACGCCTTCGCTCGCGGCGGCATCACAAGTATTTATGGAATTGGGCCCCACACCGGAGGTGGCGGCTAAGGCTGTGGCCGATGCGGGCCTTGGCTATGCAGTGTCCTATCCATTTGGGATTTTTGGAATTATCAGTGTTATGCTGATTGTACGCTTTGTTTTTCGAATCAACCCCGACCAAGAATTGCAAGAAATGGAGGCCCAAGCCAAGGCGCAGGAAACCCACCTGCACAATCTCACCGTGCGCGTTGCAAATCCCAATTTATTCGGACAAAAATTGCACACGGTTGAGGAACTTGACGGCGCAGGACTCGTGATCTCACGGGTGCGCGAACCCAACGCGACGGGGCACCATGCTGCCAGTCCGGACACCGTCTTGTGTAAAGATATGCTCCTGCATGCGGTGGGTGACGAGGCGGGATTAAAGCGCCTCCAAATGATTGTGGGGCCGATGGCGGATATAGATTTACGCAACGAACCGGGGCCACTGGAAATTCGTCATTTGCTGGTCACACGAAATGACGCCACGGACAAAAATATTGTCCAATTAGGGCTGACAGCAGGCCGAGGTGTCACCGTAACGCGCATTATCCGCGCAGAAACGGAATTTTCCCCCAGCGCCACGGTACCTTTGCATTTTGGCGACAAAGTGGTGGCGGTGGGCGACACTATTGCGCTGAATCAAGCCGAAACGCTGTTGGGTAATTCGACCAAGGCATTGAGGCACCCCCATATCTTACCAATTTTTTTAGGAATTATGCTCGGCACCGTATTGGGGAGCATTCCCATAGCCGTACCGGGTTTACCCTCGGGGGTTAAATTAGGGCTGGCGGGTGGGCCTTTACTGGTGGCAATTTTGCTCAGTCGGGTACACCATTTTGCGGGGATGACGTGGTATTTACCCATGAGTGCCAATCTGATATTGCGCGAAGTGGGGATTGCGCTCTTCCTCGCCTGTGTGGGCATTAATGCGGGCGACCGTTTTGTGGGGGCGCTCTTAGATGGCTCGGGCCTGTATTGGATGAGCATTGCCGCCTGCATCACTTTTTTCCCTTTGCTCATTGCGGCCTTTGTGGGGCGGGTATTCCTCAAGTGTAATTATGCGTCCCTGTGCGGGCTATTAGCGGGCAGCATGACCGATCCACCGGCACTGGCTTTTGCCAACCAAATGCTGGGGTCTGACGCGCCTGCCTCCGTGTACGCCTCCGTCTATCCGCTCACCATGTTTTTACGCATCCTCATGGGGCAATTGCTGGTTCTGGGCTTATACGCCCTTTGACCTCAACCATAAAAAAATATATAATTTTTAAGGTGGAGAAGTGTAGCTCTCCGCCTTTTCTGCGTCCCTACCTTCATCCTTTTCTCGCATACCATAAGGTACACCATCCATGTCCAGCCGCTCCCTTCCCTTGCCTTTTACCACAGCTTGGCCGTGGGTAGCCTTTGTCGCCCTCATATTTTTAGCAAATTATGGCGCGCGTGCCACACTTTCGCCCTTACTCGTGGCGCTAGAAACAGACATGCACATCAACCATTCGCAGGCCACAAGCCTGTTGATGTTGCAGGGATTTGGTTTTTCCGTGGCTTTGGGCCTTTCAGGCTTTCTCATGAGTTCCGTGCGTCCCGCGCATATCGCCGTATTTTCGCTCGTGGCTGCCGGTATGAGTTTGCTGTTCATGCCCCTGGTCAACACCCTGCTGCAAGGACAGGTGCTCTTTCTGATATTCGGGCTTATGGCGGGATTATATTTTCCTGCAGGCATGGCAACCCTGTCCAGTTTGGTTTTCCCGCAAGACTTGGGCAAAGCCGTGGGTATCCATGAGCTGGCCCCCAATACGGGCTTTATCATTATGCCCCTGCTTATGCAGCTCGCCTTACACTATACGGATTGGCGGGGAGCGTTCAGCTTTGTGGGCCTTGGGATGATCAGTATCGGGCTGAGTTTTCTTTTATTCGGACGTGGAGGGCAGCAGTGCACCCAAGTTGCGTCCTTTGCGGGGAGTGCTCGGGTGCTACGCGACTCACGCACATGGCTGTTCGCTATTTTACTGACCATTTGTCTTGTCGGCGAATTCACCATTTACAGTGTCATGCAACTCTATCTGGTGAGCGAGCAAGGCTTTAGCGCAGAAAAAGCCAATCTTATTCTGTCTCTCTCGCGGGCTATCACGCCGCTGGCTGTTGTGGGAGCGGGTTTTGCCGCAGACAGATACAATCCCGCACGCGTACTCGGCTTATGCCTGTTGCTGCACGGTGTGGCCTTAGGGATGATGAACCTGTCCCATATCTACCTCGCACTGGGGGGGGTATTTGCACAGGCTTTTTGCATTGCCTTTTCCTTCCCCGCACTGTTCAAAATTATGGGCGATTGCATTAAGGTTAACGATCAGCCCTTGCTCTTGTCGTTCACCATGCCGCTGGCAGGTCTGGTTGCCACGGGCTTTGTGCCTTGGCTTTTGGGCCTGTGCGGCGAATATGCCAGCTTCGGTTTGGGTTTTATCGTCTTGGGGGGGGGCTCAATCCTGTCCATTCTGGCGCTTATCCCCTTACAACGTGTTTATACGAAAACGGAGACTAAAAGCCGCTAAAAAACCCATCAACAGAAAATTTTCTGCTGATGGGCACCAATATTCCTAGGAACTTCCGTTACGGCTTTATTTCTAAAGTCTTCACGTCAACCTTTGAGGGCTTAGTTTTGCTGGTATCCACCTTACCTGTCAAGCGCACGGTCATAGCTGGAGTTACCTTACGCCCCGCGAAAACATGATCGTCAATTTCAACAACCACTGTCCCTGTTGCGTCTTTAAAGGTGTACTTATCTTTTGAACCCGTAATTTTTTCAACAATATTCCCTTCCAGCAAACAACCCGCATTGTCTGCGGCACCCGCCACTTGCGCTGCGGAATTTACGTCAGCCGTGGAATTCGGGCCTTCAAAAGCTGCCTGTGCCGGTATTGCCACGCACAACAAAAACAGCATCATAAAAAATACGCGCATACGCCCTCTCTTGGTGTTAAAAATTGGTATCCTATTGAACATATACACACTCTACAAACACAGCGTTTGTTTTCTCCCTATCCAAGGTAAACATCCCCCCCAGAATAGTCAAGTACATATATTATTATAGATTGTATATTCCTCTTACTAAAGCGGTGTCATTACTATCAGTAATACTTATTGACAAAAAAAGCACAAGCCCCCATACTCAAGGCATCTGTTCCAGTATGCTATTAACCATCAAAAAGAGGTCAACATGAAGGTAAAAGCAAGTATCTTGTTTCTAGGTGCTGCGTTCACCCTTGTCACTGCAGGGACAAATCTTGCTCTGGCAGCTGAAGCGCTTCCCACGGGTCATCCCCCCCTCACAAAATTCAGCAAAGTGTCAGAAATTATGCAGGACAAATGTATGGCCTGCCATACCAGCAACTATCAACTTCCATTTTATGCTAAAATCCCAGGCATTAAAGACATCATTGAAAAAGATTATAAAGACGGCTTGCGCGCCATGGACCTGAACACGGAATTTACCGGCACGGCTGTGGGTAAACCTGTTAGTGAAGTGGTGCTGGCCAAAATGGAATGGGTTATCCAAAATAACACCATGCCCCCCGCCAAATTTACCGCCGTCCACTGGTCAAGCCGTTTGACCGATGCCGACAAAAAAACCATTCTGGATTGGGTCAAAAACTCCCGCGCCAATCACTACGCCACCAAATTAAATGCTAAAGACAAGGCGAACGAACCTTTGCAGGCCCTGCCCAAAGCCATCCCCTTTGACGCCAAAAAAGCGGCTCTGGGTGATAAGCTTTTCAATGACAAGCGCCTGTCCGGCGATGATACAGTAGCTTGCGTGACCTGCCACGCT
>JAVVPD010000127.1:0-5034 GCA_036655975.1 Desulfovibrionaceae bacterium
AAGCGGGATGTCGTTATTCTCCTCGACTCCATTACCCGCCTCGGACGTGCCTATAATGCTGTCACCCCCTCGTCGGGCCGCGTTCTTTCTGGTGGCCTTGACGCCAATGCTCTGCAACGCCCCAAACGCTTTTTTGGCGCTGCCCGTAATATTGAAGAAGGCGGCAGCCTGACTATCATCGCCACGGCCCTCATCGACACCGGCTCTCGCATGGACGAAGTGATCTTTGAAGAATTCAAAGGCACCGGTAATATGGAAATTTACCTTGATCGTCACCTGTCCGAAAAACGTGTCTTTCCCGCCATTGACATTAATCGCACCGGTACCCGTAAGGAAGACCTTCTGCTGGCTGAAGACGTGCTCAACCGCGTGTGGATCTTACGTAAAATACTTGCTCCCATGTCTTCCATCGACAGTATGGAATTTCTGCTCGACAAAATGCGCGGCGTAAAATGCAATAAAGACTTCATGAACGCCATGGGGCGCTAAAATTTCAATATCATACAAAAAAAAGGGAAGGCATTTTACCTTCCCTTTTTTGTATGGTCTGCGTATCGCTTTAGGCCTTGCTCTACACTTCCGCCAAACCTTCTTTTAAACGTGCGCTCGCGGCGATAATTTCGTCAAGAATTTCTGGCACAGCAAGCGAAGAGGTGTCCCCCAATTCGTCATAAATGCCTGCGGCTATTTTACGCAACATGCGGCGAAGAATTTTCCCCGAACACGTTTTGGGTAAGCCCGTAACAAATTGGATAACTTCGGGGGTGGCAAGGGGGCCGATATCACGGCGCACGGCATCCCGCAAATCTTTTCGCAAAGCTTCGGACCACGGGATCTCATCAATCAAAGTGACAAAGGCGTAGATGCTTTCCCCCTTAAGCTCGTGGGGCATGGGCACCACGGCGGCTTCGGCAACACTGGGATGGGCCACCAGCGTGGATTCTATTTCTGAGGTAGACAGGCGGTGCCCGGATACATTGATGGAATCGTCGATACGCCCAAGAATCCAGAAATACCCTTCATCGTCCACGCGCGCGCCATCACCAGATTGATAGGCGTTAAAGCGTTCAAAGTAGGATTTATACTTTTCTGGGTTGCCATACACGCCTTGCATCATCCCAGGCCACGGCTTGCGGATAACCAAATGTCCGCCTTCGGCTTCTTCAGTGCCATCACCACTCAAAATAGTGGCGTCGATACCCGGCAGGGGGAAGGTGGCCGAACCAGGTTTAAGCTTGGTCACATAGGGCAGCGCGGCGATCATGGCACCGCCGGTTTCGGTTTGCCACCACGTATCAATAACAGGAAGTTCGTCACGCCCGATAACGGAACGGTACCACATCCACGCTTCAGGATTAATCGGTTCACCCACCGAGCCAAGAATACGCAACGAGCTTAAATCATACCTTTCCGTCCATGCGTCTCCCGTACGCATGAGCGAACGTATGACCGTGGGCGCGGTATAGAGAATATTGACGCGGAATTTTTCAACAATGCTCCAGTAGCGGTCCGGTTTGGGCCAATTGGGCACCCCCTCAAACATCACCGTTGTGGCCCCAAGGGCCAAGGGGCCATACACCAGATAACTGTGCCCGGTAATCCACCCCACGTCTGCCGTGCACCAATACACATCGTCGTCACGCATATCAAACACCCATTGGGTGGTATGCGCGGCATAGGTTAAATAGCCCCCCGTGGCATGCATAACCCCCGTGGGTTTACCGGTGCTGCCGCTGGTGTGCAGTAAAAACAAGGTATCATTGGCATCCATAGATTCGCAGGGGAAATCCGCGTCAAGGGTGAAGTCGTCTAGCAAATCGTGCCACCAGATGTCCCGACGGCGATCCATGGTCACGTCGATATTCGCACGATTTACCACCACCACATGGGCCACAGAAGGGCATTTTTCTAAGATAGGGTCAAGGTTCGCTTTCAAGGGTTTAGGCTTACCGGCCCGCATGGCAGCGTCTGCGGTAATCACGACCTTGGCCTTAACGTCTTGAATACGGCTACGCACACCGCCTTCCGCATAGCCCGCAAAAATTGTGGTGTGGATGGCACCAATACGGGCACATGCCAGCATGGCAATAACAAGTTCTGGAATCATGGGCATATACAAAGCCACACGATCCCCCTTGCGAATACGCAAGGAACTGAGGGCGTGGGCAATGCGGCACACTTCCGTGTAGAGCATCTGATAGGTATAGCAGCGTACTTCGCTTTCACGTTCGCCTTGCCAAATAAGCGCCGCTTTGTTGCGCCGCCCGCTGATAAGATGACGGTCGATACAGTTGAAAGCTGCATTAAGGCGCCCGCCCGCAAACCATTCGTAGTGATGCTCCTTAGGGTCAGCCTTCAGCACTTGATCCCACGGCTTGAACCAGTGCAAAAGCTGCTGCGCGCGCGATCCCCAAAAAGCGTCGGGGTCTTCCAGCGCGTGTTTACAAATGGCTTCATATTCCTCATGAGAACGAATCCATGCGGTTGATTTGCCGTGCGCCGGGGGCAGATAGCTGCGTTGCTCTGTCAATAATGTGGTGATGCGTTCCTGTGACATGGGGATACAGTCCTCCATTGTGGCCTTCGCCATGCTGTTGAGTCAACACATACAAAGATATTCAGTACTGAGTATACCTATGTACACAGGGTCGATAAAAGCGTCAAGAACGAAAAATTGATTGCCGAAACAACCAAGAGTTAAAAAAGCCCTGTAACTTGCCCACTAGCAGTGTTGACATCAATATTTCGAAAAGCAGGACGAGACCCTGTGCCCGGCATAAGGGTGATGGTTCCGGCCACCGGCACCACAAAACCCGCACCACCAAAGTGCAACACGTCGCGCACATGCAGCATCCAGCCCTTGGGAACACCCTTAAGCGCCGCATCATCGGACAGGGAATAGGGGGTTTTCACCATGCACAAGCCCAGCGCATCAACCTCGGGGAGGGCCTGTAATTCTTTCAGGCGTTCACAGGCTAGAGGACTGTATTCCACGCCTTCGGCCCCGTACACTTTCTTTGCAACCTTTTCAATGCGCTGGATAAGCGGCATATGCCAATCGTACAGCGGAGTGAAGGCGCTTTTTTCCGCACACGCGTCCATAACGGCATCCGCCAGTTCCAAAGCTCCGTCACCACCGTGCTCCCAATGACTGGACAAGGCGACCCGCGCGCCCACTGCCTCACAAGCCCGACGAACGGTCTGCAATTCGTCCTTTGTGTCTGCGGCAAAAGCGTTAATACACACCACTGCGGGCACGCCCGAGCGTTGAACACCCGCAATATGGTGTAGCAAATTGGCGCAACCCGCTTCCACAAAAGCGATATTTTCGTGCGTATACGCATCCGGCAGGGGCCGACCGAATTGGGGGACAGGCGCACCGCCGTGGCTTTTTAGACCGCGCACAGTGGCCACAATGACAGAGGCATCAGGGCGAAGACCACTATAATGGCATTTAAGATTGCAAAACTTTTCGTAGCCGATATCCGCGCCGAATCCAGACTCCGTAATATGATATTCGCTCAATTTCAGACCAACCTTGTCGGCAATAATAGAGCTTTGCCCAATGGCGATATTGGCGAAAGGCCCGGCGTGAACCAAAATCGGTTGACCTTCAATACTTTGAATAAGATTCGGACGTACGGCTTCAACCATCCAAGCGGTCATGGCACCGGCAACTTCAAGGTCTTCGGTGGTCACGGGCCTAGCCTGGCGGTCAAAGGCCACAATAATACGGCCCATACGTTCCCGCATATCTTTAAGATCATTAACGATAGAAAGAATTGCCATCACTTCGGAGGATACGGCAATATCAAAGCGCGAACGCATCATGAATCCGTCGGAGCGCCCGCCGTCGCCGTCAATACCAATAATAATATTCCGCAGGGCCTGACAGCAATAGTCCATACTCCAGCCCATGGACACCCGCGTAGGGTCGACATTCAAACGCCGCATGCCCGACAAGGTTTCCAATTTGGCATCGTCATAATTACGTTCGTGCTGCATGCGCGCGGTGAGCGCTACCATAGCAAGGTTATGGGCATTCATCACGGCGTTGATGTCACCGGTGAATCCTAAAGAATAGGGCGTCAGCGGAATGCATTGCGAAAGCCCGCCCCCAGCGGCAGACCCCTTCATGCCCATGGTAGGCCCGCCCGAAGGTTGACGGATGGCGGCGGACACTTTTTTGCCCCGCCTGCCCAAACCCTGCGTCAGGCCGATGGTGGAGGTGGACTTGCCTTCGCCCAAAGGCGTGGGCGTAATGGCCGTAACATTAATATATTTTCCGTTGGGTTTATCCGCATAGCGCGCCAGCAAGTGGTGCTGGTCAATTTTGCCCATGGCATGCCCGTATGGCAAAAATTCCTGTGCCTGCAAACCCATATCCCGTGCGATATCGGCAATAGGTTTCATTGTCTTTTCAGCGTCTTGAGCAATTTGCCAATCCGCATATTGTTTTGGATCAAGAGTCATGATAGTTCTCAAAGATAAGGTTTAAAAATTACACAAGGCTATAATAGCCCATTATGGCATACGCAGTTTTGCAAGCCCTGCGGGGAGTGTCAAGCGAAAGCCGCATGTGGGCCTCAGGATAGATACCTATGCACAAATTCCACCTTGAACAAGCACCTTTGGCCTTGTGCTTGACCATTCAGCCCATGGGCACGGATATATGTGCACATTTGTTCGGCGGTACACGTAGCCCAAACCAAGAACAGCTCTGCGGCGGGCATGTGGGGGCCGTGGCCTTGGCACTGCCCCGCCCCAGCAAACGTGGCACGGGCGAAAACAGCGCCAGTGTCTCACTGCTCACGGTGCCGGGACATCAGGAAGATTTACTGACCCGCCAACTGGCTTTGCTGCTGGCACGCCACACGGGCACAACGGTAGTGCTGGTTTGCGGCATACATGTGGATGCTGCCACCCCAGATATTATTCACAATTTGGAAAATATGGCGTACACTCTTGTACAAAACGCACTGACATATTTTGAAATGCACCCGCAAAAGGATGTCCCATGCTGCAATTAGCTGA
>JAVVPD010000128.1:0-4984 GCA_036655975.1 Desulfovibrionaceae bacterium
CACCACCCCCCCTTTATGCAAACAGTCCACCGCCTCTGAAAATGACAGTATACGGCAAGGATAAGGAAAACGTTCATGCAATATTTGAGATTTTTTCATGGCAGGTAAAGTTGTACGTATTGTTGCGGTAGGACGCCTACGCACCCCCCATTGGGTGGAAGCCGCCGAATATTATGTAAAAAGATTACAGCATTGGCGCACTATTACTATTCAATTGGTCAAAGACGGTGAAGCCTCTTTACCAATGATAGACCGTAATACCTTAGAAGGGCAACGCTTAATGGCGGCTTTCGCCCCTCATGACTGCGTTATTTGCCTTGATGAACGCGGCAAGCATATGACCTCGCCAGAATTTGCCGCCTTTTTACAGCGCCTGTCCGAAGACGCCAACAAAATTCCGTGTTTTGTGCTGGGCGGCGCTTTCGGCCTGAGCCCCGCCGTGCGTAACACCGCGCAACACCTTGTCAGCCTTGGCCCCATGACCTTACCCCACGAGCTGGCCCGCGTGGTGTTGCTTGAACAAATATATCGGGCTGAAGCCATTATTCGCCGTGTGCCCTACCATCATTAATATAAGACCGCTGACATACTATTGCACTTCATAAATACGCACAAACATATTGTCGTATACTAATTTGAAGTATTCTGAAAAGCGCTTGTCATTGGGCGGGCTTACCAATAATTGTACCATCACAGTATTATACAGGCTTTCGTCCACAATCATTTTTTCTTCCGTCACGCGGTTGAACAAAAAATGTACATTGCGCCTTTTTTCCAAAAATTGTTTCTGTTCCTGCACGGTAGCTTTTTGATTGGCGTCAAACCAATCTTGAATATAGTTTCTGTTGGTCATTTTACCGTCTTCAAATACACTGATACTAGCGGCAAAAATAGAGCTGGTATTGCCGTGCACTTGTACTTCACCATTGTCCAGACGGTAGGAAAGCTGTTGAGGTACAATGGATAAGGCACTCCCCTTACCCTCTTTTTTTATAAAATCCCACCGCCCAAAGGTGGTAATCCAGAATCCCAAGCGCAACATTTCAAAACTCACCACCACATATTGCTTACCCGAAGTCTGAAACAGCGGGGTTTCCGCAGACTGTAAGTGTTTGATCAGGGCATCCGCCTGCACGTTATCCAAACCTTCAAACACATTCCCCGGATCATTGCCGTGTAGAGCCGTATATTTGATCAGTTGACGCGCAAAACGAAAATTGTCCGTGGCAAACACCGCAGCCGGTAGGTAGAGAGAAGGCCCGCCATGGGCTGCCCCGTCCGCAATGGTTTTACGGTGCGAAAAATGGTGCGCCGCATAGCCCCAGTCCCACCACAACCAGAGTATGGCGTCCTGCGGGGTTACCGTACGGGCCCGCAACAGAGCCTCGGCATGGCGACGGTTGAGCATAGGCCCCTGCGTCATAGCGGGAATCAGTTCGGCAAAGGGCGCAGCCAGCACCGCCAGCATAATACCAGAGACACACATGGACGACCAAAAACCCCGTAAATCATTACGGATAACCCTCTGCAAAATCCAATATGCGGGCAGTGTCAGCCCCACAGCGGCAATGGGCGCGCCGAACATAACCATACGCCCGCCCATTTTCATACTCAGCAGGCCCAACACCGCCAATGGCACCAAAAACAAGGCACCGGGCCTTTTCACCACCACCCACACAAAACCCAATAAACCCAAACCAGCGGCCCACTGCCATGGGTGAAAATAGAGCAGCAATTCATCCCACGCCAGATCCTGCACCTCAATGATGGATTGGGCCACTGAAGGATACGCCAGCGCGCTACCCCCCGTTCCCATTGTTATATCACTGTTTTGTTTTAAATAACTGCCCACATGCGTCATCATGGTCTGGAACACTTCGGCGTTGAGAACCATCACCCCCACTGCGCCCCACAACAGCACCAAGGTCCAAGGCTTGGTAAGCAATTGGAGTAATTTCTCAAATTCTTTGATCTGTGCTACAAAAATCACGGGAACAATCGCCAAGCCGTAAAGCCCCAGAAAAGTGGGCATGGCATAGGCCAAAGCGCCCAATACCATATTCCCCCGCCGATGGGGGGGGGCCAGCGTCAGGCTTAAACCCAACAATAAACAGATGTTATAGCGAGTCAGATAGGGAAACATGGAGTGCCATTCTAAGGTCCACCACGAGACAATTCCTGAAAAAGCCAAGAGCAGCAGCCATTGCCATGTTAAGGGATTACCTTGCGGCACGGCGTGGGCAGAATAGGTTCCAAGCAAAGCGCGGGCAGCGGGAATACCAGATCGGAAGGCCAATTCGCGCAAAATCATTTGCGGTAACAGCAAAAAACGCATGGCCCAGCACGCTGGCGCAAGGGTCATCACCAGAGGGAAAAACAGGGTCACAAGATCGGTATCATAATACCCAAGCAGGGTACGGGCCAAAAAACCTGGGGCCAGCGAGGTAAGCACCCCCGCCGCCACGCCCATTTCCATGCTTCCTAGTGCCCACACCCACGCGTAGACAGTAACCGCCACGAGGCTTGCCAGCACCGCCGGAAACCAAAAAGCCACAGCCGCAGGATAGGTATGGAACAACAAAGCCAGTATACGGAGCATTTCCGACATGGGGTGCCCAAAGCCAAATTCAAAACCTTCGGCCCCAGCCACCCAGTGGTAGGTGTCGTGGGTTGCGAGCAAGAGTTCCGGCCCCAGCCGGTATTCTGCATCCTGCCACGAAGGCCATTCGAGCATACGCAAGGTAAACGCCAAACCAAAGGTAAGCAAACCCAGCAGTACACCCCGAAAGCCGTGTGAGCGCATCACGTTGTTGGCCCAAAATATAGACATAATATATCCAGCTGAAAGCATTTTATACGTGGGAGGATCGTGTGAAAGCCCAGAACCAGCGCGGACGTGCCGCAATGGTATAGTCGTACTGTGCATGCACCTGAAAACCCACGGGCAATTCCTGTGGGGCAGGATCAGAGGCTAAAAATACCACCATACCTTGTGGTGCAAGCACAGGTTCCACAAGGGCTAGCACCTGTTCCCATGGCAAAAAAGCGCGGCTGACAATCACATCCGCCCCATGCGCCTGACGGCTAAAAAACGCTTCGGCCCGCCCCCGAAACACCTTTGTGCGGGGCAAAGCTATCCGCGCCAACACGGTAGATAAAAATACCGCCCGTTTTTCACGCGCTTCCACCAGACAATAATCACCCTTATCCCAAACCATACGCAAAGGAATACCGGGTAAACCCGCCCCAGCGCCCAAATCCCAAGTATGCAGGCCGGTTCTGCCTGCCGAAGGGGACAGGGGCAATGTATCCAGAAAAGTTGCCAGAAAAAAGCTGTCCGCCACCAAGCGCAGCACAGCGCTTTGCCAGGTGTGCGCCCCCACCAAATTCATAACTTTATTCCACTGCATCAGCAGCTCTAAATAGGTGGCAAGCTGCTTCACCGCATGCGGGTTGAGCGTGCACCCCACCCTTGTACATAATTCAGAGACTTCATCCACCGGAACGCCGTGGGGGCTATTAAAAAAACTCTTAGTTATATCATCATGTTCTGACATACATACTTCTTAAAATAACAGTGTAGGGTGAATTGATATTTATGTATATATTGCCGAAGCACAAGGCAAGCAGTCAAACATACTATTTTTATAATCTACCCGTCTCACTCAAGACTTGCAAGCCCTCTGGCAATAGACTATGAATATCAAGATTCGGTGCTGCTCCTCGGCACAAGGGCGCACCCGTACACCTAACTTTTGGAAACAGACTATGCCACATACTGCTCTTCTTTTCCCCGGTCAGGGCTCGCAAGAGGCTGGCATGGGCCGCTCTTTTGCCGAAGCCTCTGCTGACGCCATGCAGCTCTGGAAAAAAGCGGAACACCACAGTGGCCTTCCCCTACGTGCGATCTATTGGGAAGGTAACGAGGCCGACATGGCGGACACCCGTGCCCTACAACCCGCGCTGACAGTGGTGAATTTGAGCATCTGGTTTGCTCTGGCCCCCACATGTACCCCCGTGTCCGTGGCGGGGCATAGCCTTGGCGAATACAGCGCCTTAGCCGCAGCCAAAGTCTTGCCTGTGGATTCAGTGCTGGAACTTACAGCGGTACGCGGCAAACTTATGGCTGAAGCCGACCCCCACGGCACAGGGGGCATGGCGGCTATTGTAAAATTAGATCAAAACACTGTGGAAGATATTGTCCGGCAAAGTATGGAAGCTACGGGCGAAATACTGCGGATTGCCAATTACAACACCCCAGCACAATTGGTCATTAGTGGCACCAAAGCCGCTGTTGAACACGCCTGTGCCCTCACCAAGGAACACAAAGGCCGGGCCATTGCCCTCAAGGTCAGCGGCGCGTTTCACAGCCCCCTCATGGCCGAAGCCGCTCAGGAATTGCGCTCCGTACTCCGCAAAGCACCATGGCACAAGGCCAGCTTTCCGGTCTATTGCAATGTCTGTGGCACCGCAGTCAACCAGGCAGAACACTTGCGGGAGCGCATGCTGGAACAAATGACCGCTTCAGTGCAATGGATCAACACCATGGGGCATATGTGGCAGGATGGCGCACGGGCTTTTATGGAAATAGGCCCCAAGGCCGTGTTGAGCAAGATGGTGCAACCCTGTTTGTCGGCTTTCAACATTACCCCGCCCGAGAATACCCCTATTGTACACATTGGCAGCTTAGAAGACACACAAACTGTCCATTTACCGTAGTTTTACTTTTTCCTTGAAAAAGTTTAGAAAATTATTTTAAAATTTCTTGACACATTATATACGTACCACAGCTGAGGAATTATGCGCGCTACACAGGAATTGACCCGAGCTCTCCAGAATGTCATCACCGATATGGGATATACATGGCCTGCCAAGGCCGTTATTGAAAGCCCCAAGGGGAAGCATCATTGCGACTTGGCCGCCAACGTGGCCATGGTTCTTGCCAAGGAGGCCCACTGCCCCCCCCGCGAACTTGCCGCCCGTT
>JAVVPD010000129.1:0-1562 GCA_036655975.1 Desulfovibrionaceae bacterium
CGTGCGCGCGCTCTAGTCAGAAAATGTGGACCGTGTGGACAAGCAAGTGGGAAAGCTCCTTGATTCCATCCGCGCACAGGGTTTGTGGGACGAAACCATGATTGTGATCACTTCTGACCATGGGCAACCCATGGGCAAGGGAGAACACGGGCATGGCATCATGCGAAAATGCCGCCCTTGGCCTTATGAAGAATTGGTACACGTCCCCCTGATGATGCATATTCCCGGTGAAGAAGGCGGCAAAAGAGTCAAAGGTTTTGTCCAAAACGTCGACATTGCCCCGACACTTCTTGCGGCCCTTGGTCTTTATTCCCCCGACGCTGCGGACGGCGGCTACGGCTTTCCCGTGTTCGGTTGTTCGGACATGCAAGGGCACAATCTACTCCCCTTAATCCGGGACGAAGTGGATACAGTGCGTGACTTTGCCATTGCCGGCTACTTTGGCATGTCTTGGTCTATTATTACTGAAGATTACAGCTATATCCACTGGATACTTAAAGAGGCCAACCATCTTGACTATACCAGCCTGGACAATCCCGGCAAAAAAACCATGCAGGACGAAGCCATGTGGTCATGCACAGCCGGTGCCAAACAAGAAGTGCCTGACAGCGACGAATTGTATAGCCGCCACACAGACATGTTCCAACAACACAATCTTATTAAGGAACATCCTAAAAAAGCTGCTGAACTGTTACAGCAATTAAAGCTGTTTATCGGAGAATTAAAAACTTCGTAACAAAACACTGTCTGCGGGCCTGTGTGCAGGACACAGGCCCGCAGACATAATAAACTTACGGCGATGCATTCTTCAGGGCCATGCAGTACCCATTTTATAAGGAGTAAAGAATGAGCACAAGACGTTCTTATGACCTGATCATTCTCGGCGGTGGCCCTGCCGGAATGACGGCTGCCATCTATGCGGCGCGGGCGGCCCTCAAAACCGTTATTCTGGAAAGCAATATCACCGGTGGTCTGGTGAATGCGACCTTCATGGTGGAAAATTTCCCCTCCTATCCTTTTATCCATGGCATGGAGCTTATGCAAAAAATGCGTGAGCATGTGGACAGCCTCAAGGTGGACGTGGAGGAAGTATGCGAAATAGAATCCCTCGCACTGCAGAACGAACAAAAGCTTGTGTACACAGATGATACGCTGTTTACAGCGCCCGCAATTATACTAGCCACAGGGCGCAAACCTATTGCCTTGGACACGCCTACTGAAGCCGATCAAGTGCACTTTTGCGCTATTTGCGACGGTGCGCCCTATGTGGGCAAACACGTATTGGTGGTGGGCGGCGGTAACAGTGCCTTTGACGAAAGCCTGTATATGCTCAATCTCGGGATAGAGCATATCACACTGGTGGAAAGTATGCCCCACTACTTTGCCGCCGCAGCGACACAGCAACAGCTCTTCACCACAGGCAAGGCTGAAGGGCTGACCTCCACCCGGGTGAACGACCTTGAAGTACGCGCTGGCAAGCTCTGTGGCGCTGTACTGGAAAATACCGACACCGGCGAAACACGCCGCATCGCCATCCGCCCTCGGGTCGCCACCGACAGCTT
>JAVVPD010000129.1:1572-4933 GCA_036655975.1 Desulfovibrionaceae bacterium
GAAACACGCCGCATTCCCGTGGACGGTGTGTTTGTTTTTTTAGGACAAAAACCCAACAACGCCCTGTTCGCTGAGGTGCTAAAACTTTCGCCACAGGGCTATATCATCGCTGACGCGGACATGGGAGCCGGCATTCCCGGCGTGTTTGCCGCCGGCGATATCACCGTCAAAAACTTTCGTCAAATCACCACAGCTGTAGCTGATGGCACCATCGCGGCCCTGTCCGCCGAGCGTTACATCCGCACCTTATGTAGCTAAAATATATAATTATTAAATGAACAGCATTCCCCACCCTAGGGCACGCACTCATTCGAGAAAGAATTTTCATAGTCCACTGCGGAAAAAGAGGAACATCCTGACCGTGTGCGTTACGGAAAGATACCCCATAAACCTATTGAGGAGGCTACATGAAAAGATTTCTAACCCTGATGTTGACTGCCGGATTGCTATTTAGTGCGGCTAACGGCGCACATGCCATTGATTTCAAAGCGAAAGGAATGTGGATATTTGGTTTTGACTATGCCGATGGTGGCAATTTTATGAGCAAGACGCGCACGGGGCGTCATGTGAACGGTCAGCAATGGAATTCCTTCCGCGTACCTCGGGACAACTTCTGGGCGGCAGAAAGAGTCAACCTACAGTTAGAAGCCATCGCTTCGGAAAGCCTCAGCGGCACATTGCGTTTGGAAATCGGGGATATGTCTTTTGGTGATGCCCGCGTAGGGGGCGCACTGGGAGCAGATGCCACCAATATCATCAAGGTGCAGCATGCATATTTGGACTGGATACTCCCCAATACGGAGTTAAAGGTGCGTATGGGCATTCAACCTGTATCTATGCCAGCCTTTGCCTTCAGCAATATGGTGTTTGAAACAGATGTGGCTGCCGTTGTCGCCAGCTACACCTTTAACGAGACTGTGGCCCTTACCGCCACATGGATGCGCCCCTATAATGACAACTGGCAAGGCGCAAACTCACCAGGCCTTATGGACAACGTTGATCTTTTTTCCTTAGTGATGCCTATGCGCTTTGAAGGCGTCAAGGTAACACCGTGGGCCATGGCAGGAGCATACGGGCCCAATGTTGCGCGGCGTGCCGACAACAACAGTTTTTTCAACCCCAATCCTAAAAATCCCAATGTGGTAAGCCCCGTCAATATTAATGCGGCAGGCCAGCCGGGTGATGGCTTGTTTTGGCAAGAAGGCATGCTGCCTGCGGCCTTCAGTTCTTCCAAGCAGCGGTCCAGTGTGTTCAGCCACGAATATACCACTGTGGGCTGGGGTGGGGCGAGTTTTGACCTAACAACCTTCTCCCCATGGCATTTCGCGGGCGATTTTGTCTACGGAACCGTTAATAGTGATCGAGACTATCTCAAACGTTCCGGTTGGTACGGCACACTGCTGGCAGAATTTAAGGGAGAATGGGGTACCCCCGGCATCTACGGATGGTATTACAGCGGGGATGACAGCGACCCGCATAACGGTTCCGAACGCATGCCTACAGTCTCCACCGCCAATCATTATTCCAATTGCCTGTCCAGTTTCGGATATCGCGGAACCTCGGGTATCGGCGGCGGCAAGGGCGTTCTGGGTGGCGCACCGGACGGAGTATGGGGTGTGGGCGGACGCATCACGAATATGAGTTTTGTGGATAATTTAAGCCACATCCTACGCGTACACTATTTTGGCGGTACCAACGACCCCAAAATGGCTTCCTACATTACGGGGCGGCAAACAACAGATAGCCGAGGGCGTCCGGTGTATCGCAGCAACACAGACTTTAACTCCCCGTTGGGCGTGTACATGACTACGGCAGATACCGGTATTGAAGTCAACTTTGATAGTAAATACAAAATATACGACAATTTAAACGTCATGTTTGAACTGGGCTACATTCATCTCTGGATGGATGACAGCGTGTGGGGCCGCTACCAAAACATTGCGGGGAACAGCCTAAACTACAAAGATGCGTGGAAGGCTAACATAGTGCTCATCTATGCATTTTAACGTATCGTAAATCATATGCTTGTACCATGCGAGGGAAGTTTTGAACTTCCCTCGCATGTTTATTCCACAGTAAAAACAGTCTTTTTCACTTCCAAAATTTGACCGTCAGCGGCAATAGCTGAAATGACGTATTGATACGTGCCCACCTGCCCCATGGGGGGACATGCGCCCATATAATGACGCGTCAATGCGCCTTCGGGGATAATATTGCTGCCGTCATGGGCCCAGCTCCCGCCGCCATGAAATTTGCGAAGGTCATTCACATCTTCAAGCTTGACATCAAAGCGGGTGGTGCCTGAAGGTACGTTGACCAAATCAATTTCGGGGGAAACCCGCGAGCAGCGGTGCATCGCGCGCAATTGTAATTCTGCTCCCATGCCATCATCTTGACGGGAAGCGCAGCCGGCGAGAAGCACAGCAATCAATACAAAATAAACAAAGCGCATGGAATCCTCCAACTTGATTTATATCATCAACAAATTTATGTTTCCTTTTAAACCATAGTTATCGACTTGGCAATATATTCATGAGGAGTTATTTTATGACCTTACTTTCGCAGCAGATTTCGGGCTATATGGAAAATGCGTCTTGGATCCGGCGTATGTTTGAAACGGGCAACCAACTCAAACAACAATTTGGGGAAGATGCCGTCTGCGATTTTAGCCTCGGCAATCCAGATCTGCCCGCTCCTCCTGCGGTGGCGCAGGGCATGCGGGCTCTGGCCGATAAAGCAGACCAACCTTTTGCCTTCGGGTATATGCCCAATGCCGGGTATCCGTGGGCGCGCAAGCAATTGGCAGCACACCTCACCACAGAACAGCACATGCCCCCCGACCTGCCCATTGACGCTGATCATGTGATTTTGACCTGCGGCGCGGCAGGGGCCTTAAACATTTTTTTCCGTACCGTGCTCAATGAGGGCGACGAAGTCCTCTCCTTTGCTCCCTATTTTGTGGAATACGGCTTTTATGTACAAAATCATCGGGGTATCTTCCATACCGTCCCCACCATGCCCGATACTTTCGCCCCCGATCTGACCGCGCTGGAACACGCCATCGGGCCAAAAACTAAGGCTCTGATGATCAATTCCCCCAACAATCCCACGGGGACGGTTTACAGCCGCGCCCAGTTGCAAGGCATTGTTGAGGTGCTCACCCGCCTGTCCACCCAATACGGGCACCCCATCTGGCTTATTGCCGATGAACCGTACCGCTTTTTGGCCTTTGACGGTGTGGAAGTGCCCTCAGTGCTTCCCTTGTACCCCTATGCGGTGGTGGTCAGTTCTTTTTCCAAAAATCTGTCTCTTGCAGGAGAAAGGCTGGGCTATTGCATTCTTTCACCGCACCTGCCCGAGC
>JAVVPD010000130.1:0-2036 GCA_036655975.1 Desulfovibrionaceae bacterium
GACACGCAATTCAATCCGTGCTAATTGCATGTCATGACCACTTCAATCTGGACATATGAGGAACTCACCTCGCTTATTGCGGCCTACAAAGCCGCCTATGCCGCTGCCAGCACTGGCAAGTCCTATGCTCTTGACGGGAGAAACCTCACCCGCCAAGACATTCCTGAAATTTTGCGCCAGCTCGACTACCTTAGTGGCGAACTCGCGTCCCTCAGCGGTCAAAAACGTGGGCCTGTCTTTGTGCAGTGCCGAGTGCGGAGGTAGGCTGTGTATACTTCGCCCCTCACCACCGCCCGCACGGCCTCCCGTCAAAGCCGCGACGCTGGCTCCCTACGCGGCACCATGTCCACATGGCTTACCCAGCGCCTCACCAATGCCGAGCAGGAACAACGCGAAATCACGCTCTCATCTCGCCGGGCGGAAGACCTCTACGCCAATGACGGCACCGCCCGTTCGGGCATCAACGATATTTGCACCAACGCCATTGGCACGGGCCTTATTCCCCAAGTTAAGCTCCCCTATAAAATCTTGGGTATCAGCCAGGAGCAGGCTAGCGAATTACAAGAGCAGATGGAGTGGGCATTTTCCCTCTGGTCTTCAGAGGCCCACGTCAAGGGCATCGAAAATTTTTCAGGCTTGCAATATTGCGCCTTGCGCTCCATTTTGCGTAATGGTGAATGCTTTCATCTGCCCGTAAGTGTGCCACTCGTCGCGGGGCGTACTTTCTCCTTGGCCCTGCAAGACATTTCCCCACACCGCGTTATGACTCCCGTTGACAAAATCCTCGACCCCATGATTCGCACAGGAATACGCCTGTCCCCGCACGGTGCGCCCGTCTCGTATTTTATTGCGACGCCCTTGCCCTCGCTCATGCCGCTAGACTACAGCGTAAATTCCCTAACCAGTCAATATTTTCAGGAGCGCCCCGCCAAAATTGGGCACCGCCCCAATATATTTCACCTGTTCCGCTATGAAGATGAAGAGCAAGTGCGCGGCGTGTCCGCGCTGGCTCCCAGCATTAAGCTGTTCCGCAATCTCGCAGACTGCATAGATTACGAATTATTCGCACAGGTTATCGCCGCATCCTTCCCGCTGTTTATTGAAACAGAATCCGCCAACGCTCTGGAGGCCGCCAAAGATATGTATAATATCGGCGGTGGGAATGACGGCACAGAAAAGCAGTTTTTACAATTGGACTTGCGCGAGGGCGGCATCTCCATCGGCGCGCCCGGGCAAAAGCCGCATATTCTGGAAAGCAAGCGTCCTTCTGCCAATTTTGCCAGCTTTACCGATATCGTGTTGCGCGCCATTTCCGCCAGCCTCGGCACCTCCTACGAAAGCCTCACCAAGGATTTTACCAAGGCCAATTATTCCGCAGCCCGCGCCGCCATGAACGAGGCGTGGAAAACCTATAAAATGTATCGCCGCTGGTTCGCCGCCCGCTATTGCCAGCCCATTTTTGAAATGGTCATGGAAGAAGCCCTCTTACGCGGCATGTTTCGCCTGCCCACGGGCCTCAACGATTTCTACGCTCGTCAAAATTTATGGTGCAATGTCACATGGGTTGGCCCAGCCCGTGGTTTTGTCGATCCGGTCAAGGAAATTCAAGCCGTTATCATGAGCCTGCAAAACGGTCTGATGACCTTTGAAGACGCGTGGGCCGAGCGCGGCGAAGACTTTGACGAGGGCCTCGAAACCATGCGCGAAGAACGTAAGCGTCTGTCGAGCCTCGCACCCCTCACCCTGTCCGCGCAAAAAACCCTAGCCCCGCCAAAGCACAGTGGCCTGGTGGATGATTCCATGGAAACAGTGCCCACTGAATCCGATGCCGATGACGCCGATGAAAAAAAGGACGAAAGCGATGCTTGATATGCTGCCAGCCCTCAGCCACGAACAATTCTGGGCCTTGTCCCCGCACAGTGCCGCAGAAATTTTGCGTAGCCTGCGCGAAAAATTTCCCGCCTCGCCTACCACCGCCTCCCCGCAGGGAGCGGCAAGTGCAGCCATGCTTGCCGCTCCCGCCGCCAAAACGCCCA
>JAVVPD010000130.1:2136-4922 GCA_036655975.1 Desulfovibrionaceae bacterium
CCCTGCGCCGCCTATGCGGACGGCCTGTGCGCCTCTGCCGCCTTCTGGCTGGCCTCGGCTACGGGCCGCATCTACGCGCCGCTGACCGCACAGGTGGGCAGCGTGGGCGTGGTGGCTGTTCACGCCGATTGGTCAAAATATAACGAAAAAATAGGCATAGCCTACACCTATTTGACAGGCGGCACCTTCAAGGCCGTGGGCAATGAAGACAATCCCCTGTCTGAAAAAGACAAAGCTTATTTGCAACACCAAATCACCGCCCTGCACGATATTTTCGCCATGGACGTGACGAAACATCTGCACCTGAAAAGCCCCCGCAGCGCATGGGCCGAAGGGCAAACTTTTCTGGCAACCGAGGCCCAAAGCCTCGGCCTTGTAACAAACATCGTGGCTGACCTTTCCGCAGCCGTGCAAAAACTCGCAGAGGAACATATGACAAAAGCAGAACTTGCCCAGCAATTCCCCGAGCTGCTGGCAGAAATTCAGGCAGAGGCGGTGGCGCAGGCCAAAGCAGAACTGGCAGAGCGGGCCACCACCGCAAATCCGCAACAGGCCGCAGAAGTCACACGCACCGAAACCCTAGCCCTCGTCACCGCTGTGCTGGGCGAAGCCGCCAGCGCCAAAGTACAGGCCGTGGCAGCCGCCGGCATCAGCGCCCAGCAATTCACAGCCCTTGCCCCCTTGCTCCAAGCCCACAATCCCCAGACACCCGCCAAGGCCGAGGACGACCTCAGCCAAAAAATCCTTGCCGGCATTACCGCCGCCCACGGGCAGCCCCTCAACGGTGTCGGGATCATTTCCCCCACCGCATCCCTCAAAAATCCCCTTGTAGCCGACGCTGAAAGACGTTGTAAATAGGAGTTATTCATGACTTTTACAAGTAATCTGTTTGTTGAGGGCCCGCGTCTGTCGGATTTCATTCTTATGGAAGTCCACCCTTCGTGGTGCCGCGAAACCCGCACCCTGGCTCCCACAACCGTGGTGTTACCCGTAGGGACGGTGCTTGCCCCCAACGGCAAAGGCGCGCTTGTCCCCTACATGACAAATCTTGAAGGCGCAACGCAAGCCAATGTAGCCACTTGCGTACTCATTCAGAACATGGAGATCAACACGCAGCCCCAAGATGCCGTTGTGCTCATGCGCGGCTGTGTGCTGGCAAAAGCCCCTCTGCATTTTAGCACGGGCGTCACCGATACCGAAATAAAAACTGCCCTTGCCGCCCTGAACGCGCTGGGCATCGTGTGCGAGGAGTAAACCATGCCCAATATTTTACCCGCCGAAAATATGTTCAGCGTCATGGAAATGACCGAGGCCATAAATAAATTACCGCTTATGCCCCTGCGTATGGCCCCCTTGTTCCGTCAGCGTGGGGTACGCACCACAAGCGTGGCCATGGACATCAAAAACGGTCGCCTCGTGCTGGTCAGCAATCAAGACCGCCGCGCCGCGCCCCAGCACATGGCAGGTCGCGGCACCAAACGTCAAACTGTCACCTTGCCCGCCGCCCACCTGCCTCTTATGGACAGCCTGCTTCCCGATGATGTGCAGAACGTGCGCTCTTTTGGCACCTCCGAACCCATCGGGGTGGAAAGTGTCATTAACGATAAATTGCTCGATCTCAAAAATAGTATTGAAATGACGGTCGAATTTCACCGTATCGGGGCTATCAAAGGCGTGGTTTACGATTCCGACGGCACAACGTTGCTGTATGATTTGTTCCGCGTGTTCGATGTCACCAAAAATACGGGCACCATCACCTTTCCCACGGGCGCGTCCACCACTAAGAAAAACCCTATTCTTAAAGGGATACTTGATGCCAAGCGTAAAGCCCAACAAAAGCTCGGCGGGCTGCCCATTAGCCGTTTTGAAGCCCTCATCGGTTCTGATTTTTACGACTTGCTCACCGGGCATGAATTGGTCCGCAAGCCCTTTGAAGACTGGCAGGCAAACCAAGCCAATTGGGGTGACAATGATTACCGCAAGCGCGGCTTTGTGTACGGCGGTGTCACTTGGATTGAAGCCAGCGAAGTGATTAACGGACGTAGCGTGGTGGACACCACCAAAGCCCATATGTACCCCGTGGGCCTTGGCTGTTTTGACCAATTCAACGCGCCCGCCAATTGGACAGACACCGCCAACACCATCGGGCAACCTTTTTATGCCCAAATGGAACAGCGCGACATGCAGCGCGGCTATGATGTGGAAGTGCAAGCCAACCCCCTGTGCGTGTGCAACGTGCCCGAAGCACTGGTGGAATTGACAGCCACTGAAGCCAAGGTGGACTAATCATGGCACATTTTGAAAAAGCCCATTCTCACCTTGTCGCCCTCGAAGGCGGCTATACCAACGATAAAAACGACACCGGCGGCGAAACCTATCGCGGTGTCTCGCGTAACAACTTTCCCCGCTGGCAGGGCTGGCCCCTGCTTGACCAGTATAAATTGTTGCCGAGCTTCCCCCAAAATGCTCTTGAAGACCCCGTGCTGCAAAACATGGTCAAACAGTGGTACAAGGAGACTTTTTGGGATGTCTTCGGCCTCGACACCCTGCACGCCGATGAGGTCGCCGGTGAAGTCTTTGAGCAATCCGTCAATCACGGTGTCGGGCGCGGGGCGTGGCACATTCAAGAAGTTTGCAATGCCCTGAATTACAAACAGCAATTCGGCCCTGACCTTATGGTAGACGGCAAGCCCGGCCCCGCCACCGCGCCAACGGCGCAGCAGCGCGCAGCGCGCCAGGTGGCCGCCAAGCCCCTGGTCGGCAAGGGCCTGCTGAAAAACGACAGC
>JAVVPD010000131.1:0-4890 GCA_036655975.1 Desulfovibrionaceae bacterium
TATCTAAAGCAGACTTACGATGGGAGTAATGTATGGAGAAGCCAAGTATGTTTTGAAAATCTTTTTTACATATGCGGGGTGGTAGGCGTATTCTGTATAATGGCGAACATTTTTTCTCGGTATTTCCAATAGATCATGGCGGCGGGGAAGATTTTTTCCCAAGGTTTGATGTAGGCGTAGTGGACAACCGTGTTGGCAAGGCTTTGGGGCTGGCGCAGGTGGCGGTCTTTGACGCCAATATTCAGGTTAAAGCGTTCGGGTAAATAGTGCAGGCCAGATTGGGCTTCTGGGGCGTGCTGCTGGAGGAAATAAAGATTCAGGGCGTCCTGATCGCCGAAGCGCAATTTGCCGGTGGTGCGGATGACATTAACGATACTGTCGAAAAAATGCGGGATTTCACTATTGATGCGGGGGATATTGAAGACGAGAAAGCCGGAATTGAAGTAAATGCGGGGATTGATACCGTGTTTTTGAATATAGCGCGAAAAAACTTCGCGACAGATGCCTTCATCCTGCACAACAAGCAGGGAAAAATCTTGAATACGTTCAGCTTCAGCAATAATATCGGCTACATCCATATGGCAACAGATATCGCTATCAAAATAGATAACGCGGTCTGCGGGGATGCTTTCAGGGATGAACAGGCGGTACAGGCAGCCAAGGCCAAAGCAATCGGGGACGAGCTGCGCCAAGGCTGAAGCGTCAATGTTGACGGGGTGCAGGGTGAGGGTGGCGTGGAAGTGGTTCACCAAAAGGCTACAGCAGGCGCGATCTTCCGGGCTGAGGGTGCTGTCGTGGATAAGGTGAATATGCACGGGCACGCTGGCATTGGACAAGACAGAACACACGCACACAAGGCTGTGCACAAAGTAGTTGTTGGTGTTACGAACCCCCAAGGCGACATGAATCACGGTGTATCCTCAGGGCTTTGCGGTATTTTTAGTCTGGCAGCGTTGCCATTCTGCGCTAACGTGTTCGTGGACGGTGATGATATTTTGTTTGTCCTTCATGCCTTTGGCAGCCATAACAGCCCAAGGCAGGGTAGCGCACTGGGTCATGGCACTTTGGGCGATATGGATTAGGGCTTCATCGCGTTTGTGGTCGTTGTACATGAGCACAGCGGCAGTGCAGGCAGCGTCAAAGTGCTGTTGCTCTACAGCACTGTGAACCAAGTACGTAATTTTGATGTCCTTATCCGCACGGGTGACAAAGCCTCCGGCGGTGGCGCTGATACGTTCTTTCCACGCGCGGCCTTCAGGGCTTTGCCCGAGATCAATGGTAATAGCGCGGGCCTGTTCAAACAGGGGGGCGGGCAATTCGGGCACAGGGGTATTATCTGTGCGGAGAAAGGCGGTTAATCCCACAACTGCGACCATAATAATACAAAACAGGAGGGGGATTTTCCAGCCGGTGGCGCGTGCGTCTTGGTTTATGGGCGGCATGGGGCATTGTCCTTCAGCCATGCGGAGAGGCTGGTAATTTGACGTTTGACGGATTCCGGCCCAGTGCCTCCGGGGGTTTCACGGCGGCGCACGGCGGCGGCGTAGTCCAGCACGGCATAGACATCACTGTCCACGCGTGTGCAGATATTCTGTAAGTCGGGGAGGGGCAGATCTTCAAGGGCGCGCCCGCTTTTTTCTGCCAAAGCGACCATGGCCCCCGTGTAGTGGTGGGCTTCACGGAAGGCAATGCCCTTGCCCACAAGATAATCGGCCATTTCGGTCGCGTTGAGAAAGCCCATTGTGCAGGCCTTACGCATTTTGTCGGTATTGAAGCCAAGCTCGGTCATCATTCCCGTCATTAATTGCAAGGAGGTGCTCAAGGTGCGGTCGGCATCTAAAAAAGGCTCTTTATCTTCTTGCAGGTCGCGGTTGTAGGTCAGGGGCAGGCCTTTGAGGATAGTCAACATGGTGGTAAGCGCCCCGTAGACACGACCAATTTTCCCGCGCATAAGTTCGGCCACGTCGGGATTTTTTTTCTGGGGCATGATGGACGAACCCGTGGCGTAGCCATCGGGCAGGCGTACAAAGCCGAAGGCGGGATTGGCCCAGAGGATGATTTCCTCGCACAGGCGTGAGAGGTGCATCATGGTGCACGAGGCACAGAACAGGGCTTCAAGCACAAAATCGCGGTCGGACACCGCGTCCATAGAATTGTCGAATACACCATACATGCCAAGCTCTTGCGCGACAGATACGGGGTCGAGGGGGTAGGTGGTTCCCGCCAGTGCTGCGGCACCAAGGGGGGAAATACGGGTGCGGCGCTCGGCTTCGTGCATACGGGCCACGTCGCGTTTGCACATCCACGCATAGGCCAGCAAGTGCTGCCCCAAGCTGACAGGCTGGGCGGGTTGCATATGGGTACAGCCGGGAAGGATGTCCTGCTGGTGTTCTGCCGCGCGTTGCACAAGCACGCGGATCAGGTTTTTGTGCAGGCTCTGCCAAGTACGCAAACGCTCAGACACAAAGAGGCGGAAGGTCAGCCCCACCTGATCGTTGCGGCTACGCCCGGTGTGCAGTTTTTTGCCTACTTCACCGACAATTTCGGTCAGGCGGGCTTCAATATTCATGTGCACGTCTTCGAGCGCCTCTTGCCAGTGGAACACGCCGGATTCTATTTCAGCCAGCACCTTGTCCAAACCCTGTACCAGCACACGGGCTTCATCGGTGGTGAGGATACCCTGACGGGCCAGCATGGCGGCGTGAGCCTTGGATCCGGCAATGTCATGCGCGTAGAGGGCTCGGTCAAAGGAAACAGATTCAGTATAGGCGGCTACCGCCGCTTCCGGCCCTTTTTCAAAGCGACCGCCCCACGAAACATTCTTGCTCATGATAGTATCCTTACTACGGTTCAAGATAAGCTTTAGAGTTTACGGGCGGCTCGTATCACTGTCAACGGGAGCTTTGTCCGGATTGGGCAACAGGACTGAGGCCAAAATACCCGCTACAATAAAGCCGCCCACAATGGCAAGGCTTACCAGCGGTGGCAAATGGGCAAAGCCGCCCACGGCCAGCAGCATTTTTAGACCGATAAAAGCCAGAATGGCGATAACGGCCTTTTCCAAATGTCGTAAATAACGTTTGGCGGCTACCAGCAGAAAGTACAGAGAACGCAGGCCCAAAATAGCAAAAATATTACTGGTATAGACAAGAAATGGTTCTTGGGTAATGGCAATAATGGCGGGAATGGAGTCAAAGGCAAACATGACATCGGAAATTTCTACCACCACAAGACACAGGAATAAAGGGGTGGCTTTCCAAACATGTTTACCGTTTTCAGCTAATTTTACAAAAAAATCATGACCGTGCAAATGGGAGTGCACTGGCACCACGCGGCTGGTCCACCGTACGGCCCAGTGGTGAGAATAATCCACAATTTCTTGGTGCTCGGCACGCATATGTTGCCACATTTTCCACGCGGTCCACAAGACAAACAGCCCAAAAGCCGCCAGCGCGTAAGGGCCAAAAACTTTGACCAGTGAGGTGCCCGCCGCCACAAAAATGAGCCGCATAACCAGCGCGCCCAGAATGCCGTAATACAAGACGCGGTGTTGGTATTTTTCTTGAATGGAGAAGGAGGTGAAAATTGCCATGATCACAAAAAGGTTATCAATGGCGAGAGATTCTTCCAGCAGATAGCCCGCGAGGAAGAGTTGGGCTTTTTCCGCCCCGAAAGTATAGCCGATGTAGCCCGCAAATACGAGGGCAAGCGTCACCCAAATGCTGGTCCATAAGACCGCATTTTTAGCGGTGACGGGTTTGTCCGCTTGGTGTGAGTGGAGGTCTATCCATAAAAAAACCAGAATGAGGGCGAGAAAGATGATGACTTGGGTAAGGCTGTAGGCACCGAGCATATATTCTCCTGAGTGTGATTGCCTGCCAGAGAATACAAAAAGACCCCCTGACAATAGTAAAATTGCCACGAAGGTCTCACGCGTCACCCCAAAAACAGGCCGAACTAATCGGCTGGGTGGTGACGACAACGCCATATATCTTGCGATACGTGCTGTTGACGTTGTCAAGGTCTCAAAAACCTGTGCTACTCCCCTTAACTGAAAAGTTATTTATGCTTTTATGTGGCGCTTGTCAAGAGGAGCGTTCCAAGTCACGATGCGTTTAATCGCTGCTCAACTATCTTCACTGATTGACATCCCCCAATCCCGTCCGGTATTTATCCCAAACGGGGCTTAACAACTCCTTCCACGACAGTGCCAACCTGTAGTTGGTCTTCTGCGCTTTTCAGTGATGAATAAGCGCGTCTCTTGGCTTATGCGGTCGGGAGTGGGCTAATACAATACCGGGTAACCGGGAATATGCCCGCCGTTCGTGGACGGTTGTTAGCTCCCGGCCTTTATTTTTTTATAAAGGTTCATAACACAAACCCACGAGGTGTCTCATGTCTCAATCAACCCCTGCAATCGTCACATTGGTGTCGCAATTATCAGGACAGCAGCGACCGTTACCCACAACAGGACGGGCGCATAACCAGAAGCGAATTGCAAAGCCTCACGGCTCGCCTGCGCCAATTGATAACCCTGACGGCTCATCTAGCAGAAAGCGTTGACCGAATCCGCGCCAGAGCACTACTCGAACAAGCAGCAAGCTCGGTATCTGTGCAGCCTGTTTTTTCTGAACATATTCTAACACCTATCAAGTAGCTGGTCATTCATGTTTTGCGCCTCCGGCTGCACTGCGGTGAAGTCGGAGGCGACAGAATTGTCTCAAACCATTCAAGAAGACGCACTAAAGCATTTCTGATTCCAGACGCTCCCTCCGGCGCTTTACGGCGAAAGTACATTTCGCCTACGCCTACGGGGCGGGCGACGGTTCTCGGCGCCAGAGAGCATTTAGCTATTTTCAATAGCAAAATGCTCTAATGTGAACCCAGTCA
>JAVVPD010000132.1:0-4785 GCA_036655975.1 Desulfovibrionaceae bacterium
CGACGCTTCTCGTCGCCAGAGCATTGCGCTATTTTCAATAGCAAAATGCTCTAAACATTCCACCGTCCCCCACTATTTTTTGCGAGTATTGACGCAAGACGACAACACAGGCAATATGACTTGGTTGACTTTTTTTATAAGCCCCCTCGTAAACTCAAGGAAATACCATGAAGGATCAACTCGGCCTGTACTATCACCCCCAACCCGGCAACACAAAAGCTCGGGTTTATGTGCGCTACGGGGCCGATATGTGTATTGAATTCCGCCTGTGGCAGCAGGAGCATCCTGAAGTTTGGGAAAAACACCAATGGCTGCCCAGTGATATTATCCGCAGCGCGGCCACCGTTTACAAGCACAGTGGTCGCAGCAATGAAGGGGCCGACCCCTTACTTTTGTATGATGAAAACGTTGCCAAAGCCCTCTTGACCGAGGAAGAAAAATGACAGGCAATTGGGTTGCCGCCAATAAGGCTGTTTTCGTGCGCGACCTCGTGCGCGATTATTGCCATGTGTCTGCCGCTATCAGCGAGCAGCGCCAGCGCTTTGTAACTTCTGGCACAGTCTCCTATGCTGTGGTGCGCGATCTGCTCGGCGAGGCCATGCGTAAAGGGGTTTTCTGGCGGCTTAAAGACACCACCCATTATTTGTTCCGCGTGGCCCACCCCAGCGCAACATTGACCGACGACAGCATTTCCCTGTGGCAATTTTCGAGCGGTAAAGTGCCCACCGGCATGATTCAACAAAACGCCGTGGAAGCGGCCCTTGACTGGATCATTGGCTATGCCTTCCACGAATGCGTCAAATTGAAGGAAGACGCCTTCCAGCACCAACACTATGCCAACCGCCTCGTGCAGATGCAAAATATTAGTGCCGACACCGCCCAAACCCACGCCAGTTTTTCCCATCAGATCAACACTATTGTGCCGCCCCTTTTGCCCTTAACCCAGCAAACGCTCGACAGTACTGACCGGGAGCTCACGCGTATTCTGGAAGTTTTAGAATACGGGCGCACCCTACTGATCAGCCATTTGCAACAACACGGAAAAAACCGCCATTTGGCCCGCTTTTTGGTGGCTCAGGAGGCTTTGGTGCGCCGCGCTTTCGGGCCGCAATACGAATCTCTGCTGGCAAGCGTGTATCCAGAAGCGGATCAACGCATTTTGTTGGCAGCCCAAGCCTATGTGGAAGGGGGGCGCTTCCAAGAAGCCCTCAACCTGCTGGACGCCGGCCTGCTGCACTCCCCAGACAGCATTGAAGCCTTACAATTACGCGAGGCAGCCCAACAGCAATGACGCACAAGAGTATCACCGTGCTCACCAAGCCCCCCCAAAAAATGAGCTGGCGGCTTCTTCCCTTGCTCATAGCGCTGATAGGCGCCCTCATACTCTCCGGTTGCGGGGCTAAAAAATCGTGGCGCAAAGGCGGTACCCCCGGCACCAAACCCTATACCGTGCGCGGCAAAACCTATTATCCGCTCAAGTCCGCCCACGGTTTTGTCGAAGAAGGCGTGGCCTCATGGTACGGCCCGGGTTTTCACGGCAAGAGCACCGCCAACGGTGAACGCTACAATCAATACGCCATGACTGCGGCGCACAAAATTTTACCCCTTGGCACCACCGTCACCGTCACCAATCTCAGCAATCGCAGAAGCATCACCGTACGCATCAACGACCGTGGGCCCTTCGTGGGCGACCGCGTGATTGACTTATCCAAAGAAGGGGCGGAAAGAATTGGGATGATCGGCAAAGGCACCGCCCGCGTGCGCGTTCAAAGCCAAGGAACTATCCCCAATATTCGCGACGATGGCGATATTGACGGGAATTTTTTCATTCAGGTGGGGGCCTTTGCCGTGCAAGAAAATGCCGAGAAAATGGTGCGCGAACTTCAGGCCAAAGGCTTCAGCGCCCGCTCCGTGCGCCGTGAAAATAACGATTTGTGGAATGTACAGGTAGGCCCGTGGACAGACCTGTTCAGTGCGGAAAAACTCTTACCCCGCTTCATAAGAGACTTTAAAGGCGCTTTTGTGGTGGGTGACTAAAGGAGTGCTGTATGCTGTATACCAGCCTTGAATCGTTCTATTTCAGTGCAACAGGAACCACCAAAAAAGTGCTTCAGGAAATCGGCAAGGGTTTTGTTGGCCCCCACCGAGAGTACGACCTGTTGCAACAGCCCCTCACCCAAAGCCCAAGGCAGCCGCTGCTGCTTTCCGCCACCAGCCTCGCGGTGGTGGCCTTGCCTGTCTACGCGGGGCGCCTGCCCGCCTATTGCCTGCCGAGCCTAGCCCTCCTGCGCGGACAAAAAACCCCCGCCATCGCGGTGGTGGTTTACGGCAACCGCCACTATGACGACGCCCTGCTGGAATTGACGGATATTCTTGACGCGCAGGGCTTCACCCTTATCGGCGCAGCGGCCTTTGTGGCCCAGCACTCGATTTTCCCCACCGTGGCAACGGGGCGGCCCGACGCGGCAGACTGCCACCATATGGCAGACTTTGCCCGCCAATGTGCACAAAAACTGGAACGTCTTGCCGATATCAGCGGGGCAAAACCTGTGGCAATACCCGGTAATCGGCCCTATAAAGATCCGCCACGGGTGGCTTTACAGCCTTCGCCGGACGATTCCTGTACCCTGTGTGGCGCGTGCGCGGATATCTGCCCAGCCCAAGCTATCACCGTGGGCACGAGCTTCCGTAAGGACGAGGCACGCTGTTTTTCCTGTGCGGCCTGTGTTGCGGTCTGCCCGACCCATGCTCAAGCCTTCCGCAGCCCTGAATACGCAAAATTCAGCGCTGTATTCACAGAAAAATGCCGCACCCGCCGTGAGCCGGAACTGTTTGTATAAAAAAAATCAGTCTTTGCCCTTCTCTGCATCCTGTTCTGGCACCAGATCAGGCACTGCGGAGAGGGGCAAGCCGTCTGCCCCTGCCAAGCGGCGCGCCAAACGGGTATGCCGCGTGTGCATCCGGTTATTGTTCACCGCCATGTGAAAAGCCTTGGATTCGCCCACAAGAATCACCAATTTTTTACCGCGCGTCACCCCCGTGTACACCAAATTGCGCTGCAGCAACATGTAGTGCTGCACCATCAGGGGGATAACCACCGCGGGATATTCTGAACCTTGGGATTTATGAATGGAAATGGCATAGGCGGGCACAATTTCGTCCAATTCGTCCCAGTCGTAGGGCACGTTGCGCTCATCGTAGCGCACCGTCAGAGTGCGCTCTTCGGTGTCCAACAAAATAATCCGCCCGATGTCACCATTAAATACATCTTTGTCATAATTATTGCGAATTTGCATGACTTTATCGTGCACAAAAAACTTGCGGTCGCCACGCTGCAAATGCCGAGTTTGGGTATTCAGGGCCTGCTGCAAACGCACATTAAGATTCGCCGCCCCCGCCGCCCCCTTGTGCATGGGGGTGAGCACCTGAATATCGTCCACAGAATCCAGATGAAAACGGCGCGGAATGTGATTTTTTACTAAATCAACAATTAAATCAGCTACTTTTTCAGGATCATTCTGGCGAATAAAATAAAAATCCGACAAACGCTCCTTGGACGATTCCAGTGCGGGCACCTCGCCCTTGTTGATCAGGTGGGCGTTGCAAATAATCGCGCTTTCAGCGGACTGACGGAATATTTCCGTCAGCTCCACCACCGGCACCACACCGGAAGCGATAATATCCTTAAGCACATTGCCCGGCCCCACCGAGGGCAATTGGTACACATCCCCCACAAACAGCACCGTAGCTCCCAGCGGCGCAGCCTTGAGCAGATGGTACAACAGCATGGTGTCCATCATGGAAGCTTCGTCCACCACCAGCAGCGCACAGGCCAGCGGATTATTTTCATTGCGGGCGAAGCCGTCTTCCTTGGGGCTATATTCCAACAGGCGGTGAATGGTTTTAGACTCACGGCCCGAAGTTTCGGCCATGCGTTTGGCAGCCCGACCCGTGGGGGCGGCAAGAAGTATTTTGGCCCCCACCTCGGCAAAAACTTTAATAATCGCGTTGATAATAGTCGTTTTTCCCGTACCCGGCCCCCCGGTGAGCACCATGAGCTTTGCCTGCGTGGCCGTGCGTACGGCCTGCAATTGTTCGGGGGCCAGTTCAATACTCAATTCACTCACCACCTTGTCCACCACCCCCACGGCGTCAGGAAAGCGCACGGATTTGGGAGAATGTAACAGGCGTTGTAGATAAAACGCGGTTTTGGATTCATAGTGATAAAAACGCGATAAAAAAATGCCCTCTTCACCGTCCATCTCTTCGCGCACAATGCGTTCTTCCGCCTCCAGCGAGGCAATAGCGTCTTCCACCATGTCGTAGGGAATATCCAACTGGTCGGCGGTCAGGCTGATGAGCTTGTCGCGGGGAACATAGACATGCCCGTCATCATTGAGTTTACGTAAAGTGTATAGCATGCCCGCCTGCGCCCGCAAAGGATGCTCGTGCCCAAAACCCAACTTGGCGGCGGTGGCATCGGCGGTGACAAAACCGATACCGTGAATATCCATGGCCATGCGATAGGGATTTTCTTTTACAATATCTAGCGATTGTGTCCCGTAATGCTTATAAATACGCATGGCATAGGCTGCCGTAATGCCGTGGGGCTGCAAAAACAGCATCAACTCGCGGATGCCCCGATGTTCAGCCCACGCTTGCTTAATACGCACCAAACTTTTGCGCCCCACCCCCGCCACATCCAACAAACGGTCAGGCTCATCGTCAAGTACGCGGATAGTTTCAACGCCAAAAGCGTCTACAATGCGATTGGCAAGGGAAGAA
>JAVVPD010000133.1:0-4576 GCA_036655975.1 Desulfovibrionaceae bacterium
CGGTTTGATCTTGGCCCTTAGCCCCGCCCCTACTGATAATTCTGACGTGCAAGAACCTTCGCAAGCTTTGAGCGCCTATTTCCCTTTGATCAAAGACTTCTGCACCACCAAGGGCAGTAGCTTTTGCCTCGCCGTACAGCCCTCCCCGCAGCCAGACCTGCGGGCAGAACAGCCTGTACTTGCCGGCCTGACAGGATTTTTTCTTGCCGCAGCACTGGAATATCCCGCTTGCCTCTTCCGCACCGTAAGCCTTGGTGACAAGGCCCCCCCACACTGGCTGGCCCAAACCTTAACCCCCGCCACGCCCGCACTGCCACGCCCCGTGCAATGGCTTTGCGCGGACAATGCCTGCCGTAGCCTACAATTACACGCGCAGGCCCTTGATCCCGCCCTAGCCCTGTGCGCGGAAAGCTCACGCGGGCAGGGCCTGCCCCTGCGGCGCGGAGATATACTTGTGGTACCGGGGGGAGCTCGGGGAATCAGTCCCTATGCCCTGTCCTCACTGGCACCGTGGGCCTGCACCTTTGTACTGCTGGGGCGTAAGGCCGCGCCGGCAAGCTCTGCGGAAAGCGCCGCTTTAACGCGACTTCGCGCTTTAGGGGGCACCGTGGAGCATCTCGTATGCGACGTGAACGATGCCGAGGCCGTAAACCGTACGCTGCTCGACATCAAACAGCGCTTGGGCCGTATTGACGGCATCATCTACACGGCGGGCATCACCCGTGACGCCACCCTTGACAAAATGGACAGGGCGACTTTTGACACGGTGGTTCAGACCAAGTGTCAGGGCCTGTGGCATTGTTTGGAAGCCGCCCGCCCTGCGGGTTTGCGCTATGCCGTAGTTTTTTCCTCCATAGCCGCATGGCTCGGGAATTACGCGCAGGCCAACTATTGCGCTGCCAATCGCGCCATGACAGCCTTTGTCCACCGCTACGCGCGCGCGCACGGTCTTGTCAGTCGGGGGCTATGGCTGCCCCCCATTTGCGGGGCGGGTATGGCGGCAAGTGCAGAAATTCAGGAACAAATGCGCGCACGCGGTTTGGAACATGCCTGTGTACACTGCGAAGAATTGGGCGATCTGTTCGCCCGCGAGCTTTTTTGCGGTGCCGCGCCCGATTGCCTATGGGCGCGGGTACTCCCGGCTGTTCCCCACGTCAGTGCGGCGGCGGCGCTCAGTCACCGGGCCATGGTGGGCCAATTTGAAAGACCAGAGGCCTTTCCCCTCGTCTTCCCCATTAACGCCTATGCCGCCCTTACGGGGCTTGGCACGGCTCCGGCGGGCACCTGCTTTACGGGCGGGCACAATTTTTCACGCTATTCTCCCACAATGACCACGTGGAACACGCCTGCGGCCAGCACACCGCCACTTTCCACAGTGTCTGCGGGCATGCTCCTCGCATGCCTTATGGAAACGGCCGCCCAAAATTGCCCTTGGCTCACGGTTACCAGTATACGCAACTTCACCCTCACCCGCCCTCTGGCGGTATATGGCGGACTGACCCGTGAAACACGTATTACCAGCCTCGTCTTGCCATGGAACCTAAACTCCGCTAGGATCACACGAATTTGCACAACAGATATGCACGTACACACATTGGCGGACAATGGCAGAAAACAGGCCGGCTTACGCCCCGTCTGTCACGGTGAAAGCGTCCTTGAAGCGCAAGCGCTTGTTGTACCAAGCCTCAAAGACTCTTCACTGATCTCCGCGCTGGCTTCACCCGACTGTGTGTATGAAATAATCCCTGCCATGCCCGTGTGTACAACAAAAACGCTCTTTTACGGACAAATTCTTGATGCGTGTTTTGATATTGCCTTGCGTATTTGTTCCAGAGAAAGTAAAGCGGAAGTCACCATAAAAAGTATTGACGAAATAGTGTTTTCTTCTCAAAATATAAAAGTTTCGCAGGACATGCAGGTGTGCCTGCGGGCCAGTACTCGCCCGTCGCAAACAGCTGTCCACTTTGATGGGGAAATTACTGACAAACAAGGTAACGTGTATAGCATATTGCATAATATCATCTTTGATGAGCAAGCATCATAAATCTTCGGCAGTCCACTATGAAGGAATACCCTATGCTGTTTACTTTTTTACGCTTCCGTCGCGTTCTGCAAGGACCAAAATTCCGAGTGCCTGTCGTACCACTCTTGCTGTGTCTCTTGCTGGCAAGCGCCTGTACTTCGCAAAAAGCAACCCAAAAAGCGCCCGAACTTCCCGCTCGGCACTGGCTTGAAGAATCTCCCGGCATTCCCATCGAGAAAAAAGCCCAGATGGAAGCCGCTGTTCCCAATTTGTACGATCCCAACAAAAAATTTATGTTTGACGATTGCGTGTACCTGTCCATTCAACAATCGCCCATGCTCGTGAACAGCGCGGTAGAACTGGAAACACGCCGCCTGCAATTGACCGATGCCATCTGGAGATATTTACCCGAGCCGCGCATGAACCTTGTGGCCAGCACCAACATGACCCAGCAAAATCAGGGTTCCAGCGATGTCCCCTCGGACTATGGCAGTGCCAAATTCCGCATCGGCTTTTCTGCCGAATTTCCCAATCCGCTGCTGACCTATTTTAATGCTGAGGTGCAAAAATTGTCTGTAGGCTTGGCTATTGCCACGCACCGCAAGGCGGTAGGCAATGTTATCAAACAGATCGCCGAAATTTACCTCAACATGCAGGCTCAAACCCAAATTATGGAAGAGCAAAAAACGCTGCTCCCGCTGACCAAAAAAACCACCGAATATTGGAAACAGGTGGAAGCCACCGACGGGCGCCAAGGAGCCATGGTGGAAATTTCCCGCCAAAAAGAGCGGGAAGCAGAGCTCAAGGTGGAAAAAAGTCAGATGCAAGCCACCATGCAGCGCACTAAACTCAAAATTATTGCGGGAGTGGAACCACAACAACAGCTCACCGTGGACGCCCACAACGCCAACACTATTCTAGACGGTTTTGACGGCTACAAAACCACGTGGGAAGAACGCTGGAACCGCACGGAAGACGAATTGCTGGTGCGTACGCAAGTCAAGCTCCAAGACTATAATATTATGGTGGCGTGGGCGGCCTATGTGCCGGACATGAGCATTCAGGTCAACAACAATCCTCCGTCGGGGCAATACCAACCCGTACACGGCAAGGAAGACACTTTTGTTCACCTGAGCTTCGACTTCCCTTTGCTGGACTGGGGGCGGCGTTACCGTGGGGTGCAAACCGCACGCATGGGGAAGGCCAAAGCCTTCCACGAACAGGCCCGCAAACGCACCGATTATTCCAACAAATGGTTGCAGGCTGAACAGCGCGTGGCTTTAGCGGATACGTCCTACAAAATCGCTAAAAACTCCCTAGAAGTGGCCGAGCTGGAATGGAAGCAAGCGGATATTTCCTTCAATGAAGGAACCGAACAATTCCCCACCCTCTTGAGCCAGAAAGAACGCCTCGTAAATAGCCGCATCGAAGTTATTAAAGCCGAGCTTGAGGTAAAACTTGCAAAATTACAATGGATGGAACTGGCAAGCCTGTTACAAGAACGTTACATTGGCCCCCCTGCCAAGGAAGTGATGTAATCATGTCTAGTTATTTAGCTATGCGTCATGGCCTTATGCTCAGTGCATGCGGTATACTTTTCTTGGGACTGAGCGCCTTTGCCCCTTCCGCCTCTGCAGCCGTCCAATCTACGGTGTTGAGTGGTAAAGTTGTCACCACGGTCACCCGCGCCGAACCTCTACCCTTCAACGCCATTGTGGACGAAGTGCTGGTCAAACCCGGGGAAGCCGTTCAAGAAAACGCGCCCCTGATGCGCTACCATCTGCAAGAAGAATCTGAACGCCTGCTGCAAAAAGAATTAACACTCGGTGCGGGTATGGAAGATATGCGCGGTCAAGTCCTCGACTTAGAACGCAGATTGGCGGAGACCATTGCCCAACGCAATAAAACACGGCAATTGGTGGCCTCCAAACTCGGGTCTTCACAGGCGCTGGGACGGCTTGAAGGTGATGTAACATCCTTGCAGCAACGTATTGCCCTCATGCGTATCACTATCAAAAAAAATGAAGCGACCTTTTCGGGACGCCTGACAGAATTATCCGGCTATTACGGCACCAAGATCACCGAAGGGGGCATGCTACCTGAAAGTCTCATACTCACGGCGCCCATCAGCGGCTATGTGCTGTCTGTGGCCTCGAATCTGTATCCCGGCACTTTGCTGCCGGCCGGTACACAGCCCATCAGTGTCGGACAACTGAACCCCATGCTCATTCAGGTGCAGGTCTACGAAGGCGAATTAAACCGCATCAAGGAAGGCGATATCGCCATGGTGCAGATACCTTCCCTGCAAGACAGGGAGTTCAGCGCTAAAGTTTCAAAAATTGCTTGGACTTCCGGCGATATGAATGTGGGCAATCCCTCCTTTTACACGGTGGAACTGACCGTTCCCAATCCAACACTGGAATTAAAGCCAGGCTTTAAAGCCGTTGTGCATTTTAACAAGGCGCCCGCCCCCAAATAAATGCGTATCGCCCTAAAGAGCATTCCCCAAAAGCTGGGCTATGTCGTAGGCGCACAATGGACGCGCGACATTAC
>JAVVPD010000134.1:0-4535 GCA_036655975.1 Desulfovibrionaceae bacterium
AATAAAATTTGGCACAAGCTGGCGGTGGCTTGGCGTTCTGCCGCGTAGGGGTCTGGTAAATCCACGGGGGGCCACGGGGTATCGCGCTGTTCACGCCCCTTGGCAGTAGTGCGCCACAAGATGGTATTGCCGTTACGCCCGCATTTTTCCACAAAGCCTTCGTCCAATAGCCAGCGGGTATATCTGTCCACCATAGTACGCTCGATGCGCGCCAGCATGGCGATGCGAGCTATTGTCCAACCGCTAGGCTCGGTACGAATGATGCGCCACATGCGCCCGTAACTTTCACCCTGTTTGCGGGGTTCTGCTCCCGCCTTATAGCGGTATTGGCCGTGACCAACGCGCTCCGCTTCACCCTGTTGTACAAGCCCATGTAAACGGCGGCGCATGACTTGCTTTTGGCTTTCTGTTTCAAGCCCAAGGGCGGCAGCCAATTGCAAGCCTGACACAACATCATTGCTGCCAAAGGCTTTAAGGGCTGTACGCAAGGTATCCATTCCATCTGTGCGCATGGTTTACCTCCGCTTATGGGTAGCAATAACGGCCTTGACCATATCCACGCCCACGCTTTCTGTGCCCGCAGCCCTTGCGGCCCCTTCAATGGACAAGAGCAGATTATGCACCCGCCGAAAGTTCCCCTTGGCCTCCCTGTGTACCAACACACAAGCTTCGGGCGAAAGGTTCAGGCTTGCAGCGTCCAAGGCAAAGAGGGCCACGTCTGACCTGTCCATCTTCTGAAAAGGAATGCGAAATTCCTCAGGGATGCGGTCGATAATGCGGGAGCGGGCCTCCAGCTTGGTGGGCAGGCCCTGCTCCCCAATAAGCACGATGGGGCTGCCCGTGATGTCGTGAATATCCCGCAAATCTTCAATGCGGCGCACGTCAAGGCGGTCGGCTTCGTCAAGATAGATAGTGGTGCGGGTATCGTCCAAAGCCTCAATAATCGCCATTTTGCAGCGGTGTGCACCGTGGGGGCGGGAGCCTTTGACCTCGTAGCAAAGGTCTTGCAAAAAAGCGGCTTGGGTGATGCCCTCCATAGCGCGTAAATACACGCCTTTTTCGGCATAAAGCATACGGGCGGCTTCTGTTTTGCCACTGCCGGCCTCGCCCCACACCGCCACCATGCCGGGGCGGCCTTTTTCAAAGTCTTCGGCTTGTTGCACGGCGCGCCGGAGCTGCTGCACATTGTTGGTTTCAATAAAGACCTTTTTCACGCGGTAGCCTCCAAGGGCATAAGGTTAGGGTACAGGCGGCGTAATTGTTCGTATCTACGGCCTGTGGTGGTGATATATTCTTGAGATTGTTCATAGCGGGCCGTAAAGGCCGCATCTTCGGCTTTGAGGGGCAAGCCCTGCTCGGTACGGATCTTGAACAAAAAATCGTAGCGTTCCAGTTCGGAGCCAAAAAAAGCGGGGCTTTCATAGCTGGGCTTGGCCTTTATCGCCAAAGCATGGCTGCTGATAACGCTTTCCAGCTTGGTGCGTTCCCCGTCTGAGAGTTCAGGGCTGGCTGGCAATTCTTGACCAAGTGGACGCTGAACCATAATGGGGGCGCGTCTTTCAGCTACGCCCTGCATGTGGGGCAGACTCATGAGGCTTTCCGCACTGGCGGCGCTGAGTTCTGTAGCCATTTTGCGGGTAGTATTCCGCAATTTTGCTATGCGCTTGTTGCCGTCCTTCACCGCTTGCACGTCTAGGGCATCCCCAAACACAGAGGCCAGCGGGTTAACGCTTTCCACAGGGCGGGCAATGGTCACCAGACGGCCCGCGTCATACACATAGACCTCTGATAAATCAGCATACGCATAATGGGCGGTGAGCTGCTTGTTGATGCCGTGCAGCTCGTCACTCTCAAAGATAACGCCCATCATGGTGAAGCGGCAACGGCTGGGCGTGATAGCACGGCGGTGCATGAAATTGCGGGCAAGGTCTGCGCTTTGTTCTTGGGTCAACCCTTCTCCGCGCTCTGCGCTGAACACTTCCCACGGGGTGGTATGGGGGCGCGTGGGGTGGGGTTGAAGGGCCTTCCACTTGGCAAAGCCCACAACCATGTGCTGCACGTCCGCAATAGTTGGCACATAGCCGCTATTGTGCTGCTGGTGCCATTTTTCGTTGCGCTGCAAACGGGCGGGTTTATTGTTAATACAATTACCCGTATAGCTTTCAAGGGCGCGGGCGCACTGCTGGTCAAAGTCCAGCCACCAGCGTTCAATGATTTTAGTCCGCGCCATGTAGGGCATGGAATGCTGCACATGGATGCCCAGACGTAAGTACAGGCCGTCCAGTTCTTCCAAGTCCGCGTTTTCTGAAAAGTATTTGTTTTTAAAGGCCTTGCCATTATCAATATACGCACAGGACGGCATCCGCCCAAGGGCTAAAATACTGCGGTGCAAGGATACTGAAATGGCTTGGGTGTTTTCTTCCAGCATGATTTCAAAGCCCATAAACATGCGCGAGGCCCAATCCTCCCAGCCGATAAGCGTAAAGCGGCAGGGCTTGCCCGTGTTAGGGTTGATAACCATAAAGTTCATCTTGTGCCCGTCGGCAATGAGCACATCCCCCACCCGTAAAATCTTGTCATTACGGCTTAAATAGCCGCCTACTTTGTCAATGTAGGCTTTTTCGCCTTCGCGCATGAACACCACTATGTCATGGTGGGCCGCGTCAAAGCGCTCAAAAAAACGGCGGGTGCTACTGTAGGACGGCACGGGTAATTGGCGGGCGGTGAGGGCTGTTTCCAAGGCTCGGTAAGCCATTTGCATGGTGGGCTTATTGCCGTGCAGATACAGCTTGAGGAACAGGCTTTCGGGTTTCTCCCCAAGCTGCCCAAGACCCTTGGGGCCGCCCACGCGCCACTTGCCGCGCCTGTCTGCCAGTACCAGCATATCGTCATGGTGGGCACGCAAGGTGGCGTCCCAGCGGTACAGGGTGGGCATGGAAATTTCGGATATATGCTGCTGCAATTGAGATAGCAGTAGGCCCGCATTATAGGCGGCAATAAAGCTTTCCGTGGCTACGGCCTTGGTGCTATGTGCCTGACGGGCGCAATGGGCGCGCCATTCTGTCACGATGCGGTAGCGAGCTTTGGCAATGTCCAAGGCCCAGTCAGGTATGACAATATCAGGAGCAGTCGTGGGTGGAATCGTGGTTGGCGCATTGGCTGCAAGCTGGGTGCTGGCGGAATCGGTAAGCTGAGCCGCAAGGCGGGCTTGAATTTCACAGCGGGTGGCATCGGGCAAGGAAGCGATAAGCCATTCATTGCCGCCGCCACGCCCTTCACGGGGGGCGTGTTCCCAAGCTTCATTTTTAGCCCTCTTGGCAACAGCTTGGCGGCTGATACCCAAGATACAAGCAATTTCTTGTACTGTGTATGCGTCTTTGACTTGCATAATGCCAATCCTTTACCGTTGTGGGATTCTGGCTCCCTTGGTACGGTGTTCACACACTTTTGACACTCAATCCCTGACGGTCAGGGCAACCAAAGGAGCCAGAAATATAAAAACTAGTACAATTTTTCAGCCTTAATCTTGAACAAGTAACCGTTCTCAGCGAAAACCATCCCCATTGCGGAGGCTACAACGGCTTGAGCTTGCTTCATGTCTGCCCCTCTATTGAGCCAAAACCTTATTTCGCGTGCGAGGCTGTCCGCTTCTTCGCTGAAAACAAACGGGCGCGTTTTATACTCTTCCCACCAAGAGTCGCTTCCTATCCCCACTTTGTTTTTTTCTTCATGAGTTTCAGTAGGTTTTTTGCCGTTGTCTGTTGTAGATTCTTGCAGTTCATTATTTTTCATCATTATTCTCCTTTAAATTTCCCCGCCATTATGCCGCTGGCGGGCTTGCGTCCTGCGCGAGAGGTATACGCAGTATTCGCCGTTACACTGTTACAGCAGCAGGAATATCTGCCTGCGGCTTCACCACGGGCGCGGGTGCGGGGGTGACACAATTTCTAGGGTCAAACAAATATTGTTCGGGCACGCCAATGCCACGCAAATAATCCAATATGCGCGGGGAGTTGTTACGCCCATTTATAGTGGCACTCACCGCCGATTCTGATATGCCCAAATCATAGGCTACAGTGCGGTTACTCATGCCATTACGACGCAATACCTCGGCAATGCGCAGGCCATAAAAGCACCGCTGCTGTCCGCAGTCGCGCCGTGTCATAACATTGCCAGTGGTGCATCGCATCAGTAATCCTCCTCCAGTTTGCGCTTGAGTTTTTTAGCTTCACGTTCAAGGCGACAAGCCCGCCCGTATGCGGCGTCCTTCATTTCTTCATCTGTTGCTATGTGCAGGGCCACGGCTTTTAGAACAAGCTTTAAAGGGCTAATATCCTGTGTTGCCAAACAAAAAACCACGATGGCAAGAAGGCTGGGTGGGTGTGACGTGTCCGATGGGGACACCCACTTATCCAAAATATCCTTTGTTATGGTCTTGCTGTTCCCTGTGGTCAGCCGCACACCGCCACTGGTGGCGATGCTGTTTATGGTGTCCGGCAGGCTCTTGCGGCCCTCCCCCTCATCTGCCCCCGCCG
>JAVVPD010000135.1:0-4429 GCA_036655975.1 Desulfovibrionaceae bacterium
CCTGCACCCGCGATGTGAAAAGTTCCCCTTGATGGCCTTGCCATTCCTAGCAGAGCACGCTATTTTGGGCCGCTTTATACCCCTTAGCCTTCTAACGCGAGAATCTGTGTATGACACTGACCATTATTGTCTGTGTACTGGCCTCCTTTGTTGCAGGAATTATTGACAGTATCGCAGGCGGCGGCGGGCTTATCACCCTACCCGCACTGCTGCTTACCGGCGTTCCCCCGCACATGGCTCTTGGTACAGGCAAATTTGCTTCCACCTGTGGCACAAGTCTGGCACTGTTCAACTTTGCCCGCTCAAATCTGGTTATGTGGCGCATTGCCCTTATCGGTGTCATTTTCTCCCTGCTGGGGGCCTACAGCGGGTCAATGCTCGCCCTGCTTATCGAGAGTGAATACCTCGGTAAAATACTCGTAGCCCTACTCCCCGTTGGCATGGCTATGACCCTATTGCCCAAAAAAGAACTCAGCGGCCCCGCAAGCCTGGTCAGCGGCTGCAAATTTTGGATATTTGTCCCCCTCGTCTCCTTTAGCGTGGGCGCGTATGACGGTTTTTTCGGCCCCGGCGCAGGCAGCTTCTTCATTCTGGCCTTCCACTGGGTACTCCGCATGGGCCTCATCGAAGCCTCCGCCACATCTAAGGTTTTCAACCTCGCCTCCAATATGGGCGCGCTGGTGGCCTTTTTGCTCAACGGTAAGGTACTCTTTCTCATTGCTCTGCCCATGGCCGCCGCCAGCATGGCCGGTAATTGGGTTGGCAGCCGCATGGCGATTAAAGCAGGCCCAGATATTGTGCGTAAATTTTTACTCATCTCCATGAGCCTGCTCTTACTCACCCTTATCTGGCAATATTTTATTGCCAAATAAAGCATGTATACGTGCACGGCTCTAAGCGCAGAATCACAAAAGGCTGTTCAAGTTACGAACAGCCTTTTGCTTATCCAAAATCCATACCCACATTTTTTGCCAGAGGAAGAGAGGCGCCTTTACGGATAGACCCGCACACCCACTTTTTCAAGCTCAATATCGTGCCCGTGATGGACAAAAGCCAGGCCAAAGCTGGCGAGAAAATGCTCCAGAGGACGCCCCAACAAACAGGGCAGTACCTCAAAGGGTACCTGCGCTTTTTCTATACACAATTCCCGAAAAGCGGTGTCAAAACGCTGGGCTTCAAGCAGCAGGTGGCTGGCGGTACTGTCGGTTATGGCCTGCCGGGCTAGGGGCACCAATAAGGGCAATGAGCATTCTTCTTCATGGGTGCGCGCCAAGCCCAACCAGCCCTCAGGGGCATCGGCAAGAATATCTTCGCGGGTTAAGCGACCGTGTTTGTACAATTCTTCAAGGGCGGCCGTATTCTGGCACAACAGGCTACTGCATTGTGCGGGCCTGTCAGCGTATATGCGGCAATGGGCTTCGCCTTCAAGGAAAACGCATTGCCACGGGTTCAATTCCGCCCCTGTGCCCTGTATTTTGATGACTTCGCTTTCCAAAGGCAGCAATTGGGCCGTCACAGGATCATAGGTCAGCTCGCCTGCCCGCAGGGTCACGAGCGAGGAGAGGGGCAGAACCCGTCCCACCAGCGGCGCATCCTCGCGGTGCAGTACAGGGCCACCTTGACGACAACAGGCACCACAAGACGGGCAATCGGGGCTGAGAGTATCTGACATACGCTAACCTCCGCAGCGGGTATAGCCACAGGACGGACAAATATGGCAGCCTTCCTGAAAAACCAATTCTTCTTCACATTCGGGGCAACGCTGACGTTCCAAATCATTATAGCCGTCGGTGACCACCTGCTGATTTTTCAAGTAACGGCGTTCCAACACCCACGCAATGGCATCGGGGATAGACAGGAGCAAACCTTTACCCCGAAAAACAGGGTGCTCTCCGCCGATACCCTTAATTTGGGCAACCACATCACGCACGGACACGCCAGACCGCAGGGCCAAAGATACAAGACGACCAATGGCTTCCGCTTTGGCGGTGATGGATCTGCCCGACTTGCCAATAGTGGCAAAAACTTCAAAGGGCTGCCCGTCCAATTCGTTCACGGTCAGATACATAACCCCAAGGCCCGTTTGTACCTTTTGGGTAAAACCGTTGACCACATCGGGGCGCTTACGCACCAGCCCCGTTGCCGTGGCAACGCTGGAGGAAGACACACCGTCCAACTTTTTCTGGCCTTCGCCGGTGGCGAGCACTTGCAGGCTTTTACAGCCATCACGGTAAACGGTCACGCCCTTGCAGCCTTCTTTGTAGGCCATCCAATAGATGTGATAAATATCTTCAACAGTGGCGGTATTGAGCAGGTTTACCGTTTTGGACACGGCGTTATCGGTGTGACGCTGGAAGGCAGCTTGCATTTTTAAATGCCCTTCACCGCTGATATCCATGGCTGTCACAAACACATGACGCATCGCCGCAGGCAAAAAGTCCATATTTTTGATGGAGCCGTGGGCAACCACATTTTCCATGAGTTCTGGGCTATAGGCCCCCGCATCGGTGAGCGCGGCCTCGAAATAGGGGTTCACCTCCACCAGCTTTTCGCCGTCCAGAATATTGCGGGTAAAACACAGGGCAAACAGCGGTTCCACACCCGAAGAACAATTGGCGATAATAGACAAGGTGCCCGTGGGGGCGATGGTCGTGACCGTGGCGTTACGATACGGCCCTTGCTTGCGTTCGGCAAAAACCGATTCCATATACGCGGGGAAAGGGCCACGTTCGGCAGCCAATTGCTGCGAGGCTTTGTGCCCTTCGTCATTGACAAAAGCCATAACTTTTTCGCCAAGGGCCAAACCTTCGGGCGAGTCGTAGGCAATGCCCAACTGGAACAGCAAGTCTGCCCAGCCCATAACCCCTAAACCAATTTTACGATTGTTGCGTACCCGATCGGCAATGCGCTCCAGCGGAAATTGGGAGGCGTCAATCACATTATCCAAAAAACGTACCGACAAATGAATGGCATGCGCGAAATCTTCCCAATCAATACCTTCAAGGGAAGGATCAGCATCAGCATTGTGGCCAGGCTTGTAAAAAACTGCCAGATTGATGGAGCCAAGATTGCAGGCTTCATACGGCAGCAGGGGCTGTTCCCCGCAAGGATTGGTAGATTCCATCTCGCCCTGAGCTGGGGTAGGATTATCTTGGTTAATACGGTCCAAAAACACGATCCCCGGATCTCCCGATTCCCAAGCTTTTTTCACGAGCAGGTCAAACACGTCTCGGGCGTTCAGACGGCCTTTTTCCAAGCCGTTATTGGGGGAAATTAAGGGATATTCTTCCCCATTTTCCACCGCGCACATAAAGGCTTCGGTCAGGCCCACGGACAGATTAAAATTGTTAAAATCGCCTTCTTTTTCCTTGGCCCGAATAAAATCGATGATGTCGGGATGATCCACGCGCAAAATGCCCATGTTCGCGCCACGGCGGGTTCCGCCCTGCTTGATCTGCTCGGTGGCCGTATTAAAAATACGCAAAAAGGACACAGGGCCAGAGGCAACGCCGCCCGTAGAGCCTACGCGGCTTTCTTTAGGGCGCAAGCGCGAAAAGGAAAAACCCGTGCCACCACCGGATTTGTGAATCATGGCCGCATGCTTAACGGCGTCAAAAATTTCTTCAATAGAGTCGCCCACAGGCAACACAAAACACGCCGAAAGCTGCCCCAAGTCGGTTCCCGCATTCATCAGGGTGGGGGAATTGGGCAAAAATTTCCACGAGGTCATCAAAGAATAGAACTCACGGGCGAGGGCATCGGCCTTGTGCGACGATTTTTCGTACTTTGCTTCCTCTCCGGCAACGGCTGAGGCCACACGCCAGAACATGTCGCGCGCGTCCTCAATATTCCCGTTGCTAAACTTACGGTAATAACGTTTTTTTAACACAACTTCCGTGTTGGGGGTCAGAGACGGATGGGGAAGATTTTTGGGCATTTCTATCATGGTATATCTGTAATGGTAAAAGATTATTGAACGTTATAATGTAGCAAACTCTGCGGCGCGGGGCTTTAAAAAGCTCAACGTCGCGTTGACTATAGCCCGCCGCCCGCTAAAAAGCTACGACCTGCAAAGCCGCTTACTTTGATTAACATGGCTATTTTATTAATTATTATTTTAGATACGTGGGCAAAAAAGTTTGTTCTTTTATCTAACTATATAATAAAATAGAGTATATTTCAATACCGCTGCCCAGTGTAGAGGCTATGCCCGATACCAGAATCTGTGATCCTGCTGTAGTCTCAAACAAACCCTATTCAATTTTTAAAGAGCAATCCTTGAACAGCAGCATAAAAACGCAAATAACGAATGATAGCGTGCTGGAAATAGCTGGAGCCATCGACAGCATTACGGACGCGACTACCTATCAAAACTACATCAATGCACTAACTACAGGTACTGGTGCAATTTCATTAAAAAACAAGGATA
>JAVVPD010000136.1:0-1068 GCA_036655975.1 Desulfovibrionaceae bacterium
CTCAGCGCGTGCGCGGGCCAGCAGGTGGAGGTGCGCCCCAAGGGGCAAATGGTTATCGGTGGTTCTGTCGGCGGCTAACAGCCCGAATACTTTATGTAGCAGCTTGTGCTTGCACAAGCGGGGAGGGGCGTTATGAGTACGCTACTCATTAAAAATGGCACGGTGATCACGATGAATGCCACGCGTGACCTTGTGCAGGCGGATATTTTGATCGACGGGGCCCGTATCGTCGCCATGGGCACAGGAATCAGCTCTCTGGCCGACGAGATTATCGACGCGAGCGGTCGTGTGGTTATGCCGGGCATTATTCAGTCCCACGTCCATTTGACGCAAACCCTGTTCCGTGGCCTCGCCGACGATATGGCATTGCTCGACTGGCTCAAAAAACGCATTTGGCCGCTGGAGGCGGCACACAGTTATGAAACGAGCGCCATCTCGGCGCGCTTGGGAGCGGCGGAATTGATTCGTGGGGGCACCACTTCGCTCATTGATATGGGTACTGTCCACCATACGACCGCTATTTTTGAAACCGTGCGTGATGTGGGGCTGCGCGGCCTGTTCGGCAAATGTATGATGGACAGTGGTGATGAAGTCCCCGCTGGCCTGCGCGAGTGCCCTGAAACCTCGCTCAAGGAAGCAGAAAGATTGCTCAATACGTGGCATCAGGCGGATCACGGGCGTATTCAATACGCCTTTGCCCCGCGTTTTGCCGTGTCGTGTTCGCAAAAATTACTGGAAAAGGTTCGGGATGCCGCCCGTCACTATCAGGTGAGCGTTCATACCCACGCGGCAGAAAATCGCAGCGAGGTCGCCTTGGTGCGTCAGGCGCATGGCATGGGGAACATAGAATATTTTCACAAGCTTGGTATGACAGGCCCCCGTCTTATTTTGGCCCATTGTATTTGGCTGAGTGATGCCGAAAGGGCCCTTTTGGCGAGCACAGGCACCCATGTGGTGCATTGCCCGGCCAGCAACATGAAGTTGGCCTCGGGCATTGCCCAGATACCAGAAATGCTGGACATGGGCATCAATGTGGCCCTTGGCTGCGACGGTGCGCCCTGCAATAAC
>JAVVPD010000136.1:1078-4381 GCA_036655975.1 Desulfovibrionaceae bacterium
CATGCGGCCCTGCTGCATAAGGTGCGGCTGTTGTCACCCACCGCCATGCCCGCGTTGCGGGTGTTGGAAATGGCTACCCTTAACGGGGCTAAGGCCATGGGCCAGCAAGACAGTCTGGGTTCTTTGGAAGTGGGCAAGCTGGCGGATATCGCAATTTTGGATTTTAAGCGTTTGCGGAGTAGCCCGCATACTGAGCGCGACCCTGTGGCCTTGGTGGTGTATGCCGCCACATCGCACAATGTAACGCATACAATTGTCAACGGACGCATTTTGTTACGTGAAGGGCGGCACACCACCTTGGATGTACAAGAAACGCTTAGCGAGGCGGAGCGCGTTTGTCCGCATATCCAGTAGAAGTTCCTGTTTATAATGAAGAAAATAGGGTTTTTCGCCCCGGCATGCTGCGGGCGGAAAACCCGTGATGGGCAGGAGCCTTCCCCCACTCATCACTTGCCTTTGGGCGCGGGGGCTGTTACCCCTAAGGCCATGTGTATTCAGCAATCTGTAGGGTATCCCCCTTGTTATCTTGTCGGGGCGCGCGCTAGTGGTAAAACTACCATGGGGGCGGTGTTCGCGCAGGCCTTGTCTGTAGCCTTAAGCCCGAAGAATCTTCCTGCCTCGGCTAGGCCGGAGGATTTTCAATGGTGCTTTTTGGATACCGACGATCTGCTCGTGCGGGCTTTTGGGGAAAGCATTGCCGACTATGTGGCCCACGCGGGCTGGTCGGCGTTTCGACAGCGGGAAAGCCAGGCTCTGCGTGCGGCTACGGCGGCGGCTACGGTGCTGGCAACGGGGGGGGGCTGTATTGAAAACCCTGCCAATGGGCTGTTCATGCGCGAACACGGATGTGTTATATATCTGAGCGCTCCTGCGGCGGTGCTGGCGGAGCGTTTACGGGCGCAGCCACTGGTTGAGCAACGCCCCACACTAACAGGGGCGGGCGTGTGCGCGGAAGTGGGCACGGTGCTGACCGTGCGTGACCCCTTGTACCGCGCCTCCGCCCACGCGGTACTGGATGCTAGCCAAGATGTTGCGGCTGTTTTGCGTGACATGTTGCGGGCCTACAGCACTTTTCTGGCTCAGTGGGCGCGGGCGGAGGAAGATACAGCATGCCGATAAAGTCTTTTCATCCCCTCACCGATATGGCCTTTCTTGCCAAGCCACAAATAGAAGTATCGCCAGAGCGCGTCTATATTCAGGATGCCCAGCTCAAATTGGTCAAGGCCTTGCACCTGATGGCTGCGGTGTGTTGGGTGGGCGGCGCCTTTGCTTTGCTGGTGCTGGCGGGGCTGCGTGAGGCCAGCCGCTTGGACGCGGAATTGGTGCGGAGCATTAATCTGTGTATTTATTATGTGGATTCCCTGCTGGTATTACCGGGAGTGGTGGGCTGCATTGTTACAGGCTTGCTGTATTCTGTGTACACCCCCTTTGGTTTTATTAGATATTTTTGGATAGCCTACAAATGGATTGTTTGCCTGAATGCCTTTTTTTGGGGTTGCCTTTTTTTAGGGCCGTGGTCGGACGATGTGTTTATCTATGCTGTGGAATGCGGCTTTTATGACCTGTTGGATATGGTCTACAATTGCGTTATGCCCCAAACTTCGTGGGGAGCCTATGCCCAAATTTTACTTTTGTCGTCGGTGGTGATTATTTCTGTGTACCGTCCGGTAAGCATGTTCAATTGGTACGATTATCAAAAAATTCAACCGCGTGGGGTGAGGCATGGCCGCTAATACCTTCGGACATTTGTGGCGGCTCAGTACCTTTGGCGAATCTCACGGGCCCGCTCTGGGGGGTATGGTGGACGGCTGCCCCGCAGGCATTGCCTTGGACGCGGTGTGCTTGCAGGCGGAATTGGATAAACGCAAACCCGGTGCGGACGGGCTGGCGGGTCTTGCGGGTACGGCGCGTAAGGAATCCGACACCGTGCAGCTTTTGTCCGGCGTGTTTGAAGGCTACACCACGGGTACGCCCATCGGTTTTATTATTGCCAATGAAGATCAGCGCTCGCGTGATTATGGCCCCTTGGCACGCGCGTATCGGCCCGGACATGCAGATTGTACCTATGATGCCAAATACGGGCGGCGCGATTATCGCGGCGGCGGGCGTTCTTCAGGGCGGGAAACTGCCGTGCGCGTGGCGGGTGGGGCTATTGCCCAAGCTTTTTTGGCGACACTCGGGGTGCGTATTTTTGCCGCTACGGTGGAATTGGGCGGCCTTGCTGTGCCCGCGATAGACATGCTGGGCGCACAGACATTGCCCTATTTTTCGGCCCACAAAGATACGGTGCCCGCATGGGACGCACTCATTGGTGACGTGCGCGGCGCGGGTGACACGGTGGGCGGCATTGTGCGGATTGAAGCCCGTCATGTGCCCGCCGGTCTTGGCGAACCCGTGTTTGACAAGTTGGATGCCATGCTGGCGGCGGCGCTCATGAGCGTGGGCGCGGTAAAGGGCGTGGAGGTGGGCGCGGGCTTTGCGGCGGCGCGGGCGCGTGGTTCCGCCAATAATGATGCCATCACCGGCGTGAATCCGCTGCGCTTTGACAGTAATGCGGCGGGCGGTATTTTGGGGGGGATTTCGTCGGGACAGGATATTGTGCTGCGGGTGGCGGTAAAGCCCATTCCCTCCATCGCGCAGGGGCAGCACAGTGTGGACGCCACGGGCCAGCCTTTGACCCTGCGCGTGGGGGGGCGGCATGATATTTGCGCCATTCCGCGTATTGTGCCGGTGCTCAGCGCCATGACGGCACTGGTGCTGGCCGACGCGGTGTTGCTGCAACGGCGCATGGGGAGAGACTGATGGACACGCGGACTTTAATGTCATTGCGCGCAGAGGGTATGAAACACGGCGCGTATGCACCTTTTCAACAAGGCGGAGTCAGCGCATAATGTCACATCTTTCCTTACTCCCCGATTCGGAACACGCCACCCTCACCGGCAGTATTGAGCGCATTATTTTTCATAATGAAGACAACGGCTATACCGTGTTTCGCCTCTTGCCCCAAGGTACTCAGGACGCCGTGGGCGTGGTTGGGCATATGGGCAGCCCACAGGCGGGGGTGCAGGTGAAGGTGCAGGGCAAGTGGGTGACCAATGCCCGTTTCGGACGGCAATTGCAATTGGAAAGCTATGAAGAAATCATGCCTGCCAGCACTGAGGGCATCCGCCTGTATCTGGCTTCGGGGCTGATTAAGGGGGTGCGTTCTTCCCTTGCCAATCGCATTGTAGACGCTTTTGGCGTTGAAACTATCCGCGTGCTTGACGATGAGCCTGACCGTTTGTTGGATGTGGCGGGGGTGGG
>JAVVPD010000137.1:0-4361 GCA_036655975.1 Desulfovibrionaceae bacterium
ATAAAAGCGGGGAATATTATTTAACGGATATCATCGGCTTGGCAGTGACCGGTCAGCATGCGGTGCGGGGCGTGGAATGCGGCAATGAACCGCATTTACTGGGAGTGAATTCCCCCGTCGAATTGGCTGAAGCTGAAAATTTGCTACGGGAGCAGGTGGTGACGGCGTGCTTGCGGGCTGGGGTGATTTTGCACGCGCCGGAAAGTGTCCGCATCAGTCCTCGGGCGAAAGTTGCGCCGGGGGCAGAAATTTTTGGCCCGGCGGAAATATACGGGCAAAGCCGCATCGCACAAGGGGCCGTGGTGGAATCTCATTGCGTATTGCACGATGCGGTGGTGGAAGAGGGGGCTTGTATTCATTCCTTCAGCCATATTGTAGATGCGTACGTGGGGGCGCGGGCTTCCGTGGGCCCCTATGGGCGTTTGCGGCCGCAGGCACACATGGAGGAAGAATCGCATGTGGGGAATTTTGTGGAATTGAAAAAAGCCCGTCTGGGTAAGGGGGCTAAGGCTAACCACCTAAGTTATATTGGGGATGCCGAGGTTGGGGCTAAAACCAATATTGGCGCGGGGACAATTACCTGTAATTATGACGGTAAAAATAAATTTGTGACCCGCATCGGCGCAGGGGCCTTTATTGGCAGTAATACGGCGCTGGTGGCTCCGGTGAATGTGGGCGACAATGCCCTAATTGGCGCGGGTTCGGTGATTACCAAGGATATTCCCGCCCATGAAATGGGCATCGGGCGCGCGCGGCAGATGAATTTTCCTCGGCGCAAAGATCCCTCAGGAGCATAAGCTTTGCGTGAAGCTTCTTGCTATCGCTAGGGCTAAGTGATACGATTGCCTCATGGAACTCCTCGATTTACTAGAAAAGCGCATCAGTACGCTCATGTCAGAACTTACGCGCTTGCGTCATGAAAATGATCAATTGCGTAAACAACTCTCTGACGCCAATGCTACTTGCGCTCAACAGGAAGGAGAAGTCTCCACGTTAAAGGAAGCCTTGGTGCAAGAAGGGCAGTTGAAAGATACCGTGTTAGAACGTATCGAGTTTTTATTGCAGCGCCTTAAGGATTTGGACAATATTGCATAAGGCCTTTTGAAAGCGTTTTTGCTTTCACAAGATTGAGAATAGTGATTTTAGTCTGCCGCTGTATGCGGTGTGGTCATGCCGTGATGGGTATGTACATCGGAAAGATACGTGAGTGAATTGCAAGATTTTAACCTTACCGTTCTGGGTACGGCGATAGCCTTTCGGGCTGGTGCTAATATTGAGCGTGTGGAGAACGCCAAAGCCCTGCTTGAAGAACGGTATGAGAAGCTGAAGTCACACGGAGGACAAAGCAGTAAAGAAACTTTACTGACTTTTCTGGTGCTTGGACTTGCTGATGACTTGTTACAGTCACACAAGCAGCTTGACGATGTGCAGAATCGCATCGATGCGCTGCTTACTACGATAGACAATAATTCGTGACCACGGTTACGGCCCTGTATTTCCCTGGGGTGTGCGTGATTGCTGTGTCGATGCTGACCTTACAAGCTTAAATTGGAAGCTGGGAATTTCTTTCCTGTGTGTATATCTGACTTGTTCAGACAACCTGACGGAAGATACTTGGCGTCCCCCTGGTAATCCAGGTTCTGCATCGGTTACACACACGGCACTCTGGGGTATTAGTAGTCTTCGGTGTGCCTTTTTCAGGCCAAGCTTTGCACGGTTGCCTTTATTCAGGCTTTCCACCTTGCATACTCCTCCCAAGCCCAAAAAAAGTTGTGCCCATGCGTATAAGGGCAGTGTTTAGCACTGTACCCCCCTTGTATATGGGCATCTAATTGCTACGGCGGCAGCGTACAGCAAAAATATTTACGCACTGGGCGGGAGTTGGGCTACGCTCTTCTTCCCCCCCCCCATGTTTCGTAAAAAAATGTGCCTGCCCCGATGCTGTACCGGGTTTTATACCCGTGATTATATGGAGGATTAGGGGTTATGGATATAGTAATAGTCGGAAGCAGCCTTGGAGCTGCGGTTATAGGCGTACTTGTGGGCATGTTGGTGCACCGAGCTATCAGCACGAAACGTCTCGGGGATGCAGACGAGCTTGCTCGGCGCATTGTAGAAGAATCCCGCAAGGAAGCACAGGCGCAAAAAAAAGAATTGCTTTTGCAGGGACAAGACGATCTATTCAATCAAAAACGTGAGATGGAACACGAGTTTAAAGAGCGTGAGCGCGAAATAAAAACCCGCGAGCGCAAATTGGAAGAAATGGGCGGCCGGCTTGAAGAAAAGCTGGAAAAAGCGACGGAGCGCGAGCACGAAATTATCGCCACTGAAAAAGAAATTACCCGTAAAGAACGTCAATTGACGGAATCGGAAGAATATCTGACTACTCGAATTAACGAACAGGAACAGCGCTTGGAAGAAATTTCCGGTCTCACCGCCGATGAAGCCAAGGCGCGCTTGTTTGAAGAAGTGGAAGCCCGCACCCGCCACGAAGCCGTGCGTATGATTCGCGTTATCGAGACTGAAGCTCAAGAAACCGCAGACCGTAAGGCTAAAGAAATTATCTGTAACGCCATTCAGCGTTATGCGGGTGAATATGTAGGCGAACAAACCGTGACCGCCGTTACCCTGCCGAGCGAAGACATGAAGGGCCGTATTATTGGCCGTGAAGGGCGTAATATCCGCGCTTTGGAAGCGGCTACAGGCGTGGATTTGATTATTGATGATACGCCTGAAACCGTTATTCTTTCAGCCTATAGCCCCTTGCGGCGGCAGGTGGCGAAAATGGCGCTGGAAAGACTTATTCAGGACGGGCGTATTCATCCCGCGCGTATTGAAGATATTGTGCAGAAATGTGAACAGGAATTGGACGTGCAAGTGCGTGAAGTGGGTGAACAGGCCACATTTGACGCTGGGGTGCACGGTATTCACGCAGAAATTATTCGTCTGCTGGGTCAATTGCGCTACCGTACCTCCTTCACACAAAATGTCCTACAGCATTCGCTGGAAGTGTCGGCTCTGTGTGGCATGATGGCGGCTGAATTGGGTATGGATATCAAAAAAGCCAAACGCGCTGGTTTATTACACGATATTGGCAAGGCCGTTGATCACGAGGTGGAAGGCCCGCATGCCCTCATCGGGGCGGATTTGGCGAAGAAATACAGCGAGGGCAAGGATATCATCCATGCGATTGCTGCCCACCATGAAGATCAACGCCCCACAACCGCCTTGGCCGTGTTGGTGCAGGCGGCGGACGCCTTGTCTGGCGCGCGCCCCGGTGCCCGTAAGGAATTGTTGGAAAATTATGTGAAACGGCTGGAAGATCTGGAAGGCATTGCTACCAGTTTTGAAGGGGTTTCCAAAGCCTATGCCATTCAGGCCGGACGAGAAATTCGGGTGATGGTCAATTCTGACAATGTGGACGACGATTGTACCTATATGTTGTGTAAAGATATTGCGGAAAAGATTGAAAAAAATCTTACCTACCCAGGGCAAATTCGTGTGACAGTTATCCGTGAACGACGGGCCGTGGGCTTTGCCAAATAGCAAGTTGTCATGATCATAGCAAGGAAACAAGGGGCGGGGCGCGTAATCGTGTTCGCCCCTTGTTTGGTTTTTTACCGAGGAAGCGTGTTATGCAGTATTCGATCTTTTCAATGATGGACATCGGCGTGTGTGCGGTATTGGGCTTTGCCGCCGCTTATCGAGCCACGCGCTATGGGCATCATTTCACAGGGGCGCTTGTGTTGGGAGTAGTCGTGGCTTTGGTAAGCCCTTTATTGCGCGATATATTGCTGGCCTTTGGCGATCTGGTGGCCTTGTCCCATGGGGCGTATGCGGCGGCGGCTTTGTGTGGGGCTTGGGTGGGCAGGCTTGCGGCAACACGGGCGCCAGCCCGCTGGCAGCTCTTTGTGTGGGCCGAAGCTCTGTCGCTGGGCTGGGCGGTAGCGGTGGGAGCGGCCAAAGCTGCGGTGCTGGGTCTGGGGCCTGTGGGGTGCATTATTGTGGCAGTGTTGACCGCCATTGTGGGGGGGACTTTGCGTGACCTGTGCCTAGGGGATACTCCCTTAGCATTAGAAATGGATTTTTACGTCACCGCTGCTGCCATTGGTGCTATGGTGCTTCTTGCCACGCGGGTGACAGTTCTCCCTTTGGAAGCTGGGGTGACTTTGGGCGCTCTGACCGCCACATTGCTTTGTGTCATGGGAAATGAACGCCGTCTGAAGCGTGGCGGCGGGGAAGGCTTGTAATACGGACGGATAGATGCCCGGGGCTACATAAAATTAGTTAATAAAATCAAGATATGAAAAGAAATATGTGCAAAAGGCAAAAAAAGCTTTGACCTTTGGTGGCAACTAGGG
>JAVVPD010000138.1:0-4342 GCA_036655975.1 Desulfovibrionaceae bacterium
AGTTTCAATTCTCAAGTTACGTGGCACACATTCTCAAGTTGCGTGACTGCTCACAGTCGGAAAACTCAAGAAAATGGGCTTTGCCCCCGTCTTTGGTGTAGAGCCGCCTTGCCCTGTTATTCATTTGGCTCCACTGAAAATCACTGGCTGTCATTAAATTAGTGGGGAGAGATTGGGGAGAGAACTACTATGACTGGATATAAAACACAGAAAAAGCCCTTGCGATTTTACTCGTAAGGGCTTGATTTCTTAAGTGGTGCGGCTGGAGAGATTCGAACTCCCGGCCTACAGGTTCGTAGCCTGTTGCTCTATCCAGCTGAGCTACAGCCGCGCGACAAGGGGCAATCTATGTAAAAAGCGGTGTGACGTCAAGAACTTTTTGGGAAAAAATTTATATTAGGATAAAAAATCATATTATATTATTTTTATTATATTTTAATATGAGTTGAGCGAGGGCGCTGGGGGCATCCTCGTGTTCACAGTGCCGCAAGGCATCTTTTTGGGCAGTAGAGCCTAGGATTTTTACTAGGGTGGGATTGGCTTCAAGCTCTTTCAGGGTGTCCGCCAGCGCTTGGGCATTGCCCGGTTCCACAAGCAAGGCATTTTTGCGGTGGGTAAGCACTTCCTGTTGTGCATCGAGGGTAGTGGCAACAATAGCTAAACCGTATTCCATGGCTTCGATTACGGCAGTGGGCAGTCCGTCATGATTCGTGGGAGTGTTTAGACCGGAGGCCACAAAAACATTGGCTTCTTGAAAGAGGCGTTCCATGCGGTCATGGGGAACGTGGCCACTGAAGGTGACAACCTTACGCAGTCCGAGCCGTAGGCGCAGTAGGCGCAAGCACCATAAGGACGGTCCTTTTCCTGCAATGGTAAGGTGCACGGGAGTGCCCGCTGCATGCAACAGGGCACAGGCGTGTAAAAGTGTCTTGTAGCCTTTGCGCGCGCAGATGTGTCCGGCAGCGAGCAGGCGTAGGCTGTCGGGGGGGATGGCTGTCGAGGGTTCTTGCGTGTGTTTGACCGAGTTTTCCACGTTCATGGGCATCATTTTTTTTTGCGGATTTGTCGGGTCTACGGTATCTTCTTCTCCGCTGTACGCTGTTTCGTCAGACAAGGGAAAAGGCAACACTGGGGGCAGCAGCACAAATTTATCGGCGGGAACACCGGGACAGGCGGCTCTGGCTTTGGTAAGGGTGTCGGCAGTATCACAGCGGATAAAGGCTGCATCCGCTGCTTTACTACTTAAGGAACTGTGTACTGTTTGTAAATCTGCTGTACGCACTTGAAAGGAAAAGGGGGTGCCTGTGAGGTGCGAGGCCACCCACGCCGCCGTTGCGGGGCCGTGTGCACCATCGGCATAAATATGCTCAATGTTATCGTTCTGCATCCACCGGGTCAACAAGGTGCCACACGAAAAATTCCATATTTGAGCGAGAACGTCACGGATTGAATACCAACGTTGGAAAGGCAGTTTACACCATAAAGACCAAACTTTACCGGAATTTTTGTGTGCGTGGCTAAGGAAAGATGCCAAGACCGTAGGTGCAAGTCCCACGCCCATACGCCGTACGGCCAAGGGAAGGCCAAAAGGATCAGCTTCAAAGGACAGAAATTCTGTCCCCCGTGTGCTGTAGATACGCGCGAGCACCCCCGCACTATAGAGTTTGAGCATATCCTGCACACTTGCCACCCCTGTGGGTTGTGGAAAGCGGGCGGTAATGCAGGCGGCGTTCATAAGACGTTTGGGGCCACACAAGAGGCTGGTGCCCTTCGCACTCGGGGGAAGCTCAGGTAAAGGATCTTTTTTTTGGCAGACCAAAATGCCGTCTTCTAGGGTGTACACGGTGTCGCAAAATTGGGCCACCGTTTGGTCATGGGTGACCACCACCATGGCGACGCCGCCTTCATGGGCAAGGGTGCGAAAATTATCCATGACCGCACGGCTGGTGCGGAAGTCTAGCGCGCCAGTGGGTTCGTCCGCCAGCAAAATACGCGGATTGTTGACCATGGCTCGGGCGATGGCAACACGTTGCTGCTCACCGCCTGAGAGGCGGTTGCTGCGATAATGCACTCGGGTCGAAAGTCGTACCAAATCTAGCGCCCTAATGACGCGCTCCCACCGTTCCTCAGGGGGGACGCCTTCATAAATGAGGGGGAATTCCACATTTTCAAATACGGTAGAGTGGTCGAACAAATTGCAGCTTTGCATGACAAAGCCCAAGTTGCTCCGCCGGAAGGCTGCGGTTTCTTCTCTGTTCAGAGTCAGCACATTGGTATTCAGCACTTCAAGGGTTCCGGAATCTGGGGTATGCAGCATGCCGAGGACATGTAGCATGGTGGACTTTCCGCAGCCCGAAGGGCCCATAATGGCGACGATTTCTCCCTCTTCCACACTAATATTGACCCCGCGTAGCACAGGGGGGGAACCAGGATAGCATTTATAGAGGTCTTTGGCGATAATAACTGGGGGCATGATGGTATCTCTATTCAAAGCGTAAGGCCGTCACAACGTCCATCCGGCTGGCCTGCATGGCCGGATAGATACCGCCTGCCACCCCGATAACGCCTGAAAATACGATACTTCCGGCGCTGCTGAGGAGCAATTGTGCATAGGAAATATGGCAGTTGAGGAAAAATCCTCCGATTTCCACCATTGTTGCACCAATAATGATGCCTACAAAACCACCAGCCACAGATTTACACAGGGCTTCGGCCAGAAATTGTGCAAGAATATCGCCGTCTGATCCCCCCATGGCTTTTTTTAGGCCCACTTCGCGAGTACGCGCCCGCACGGAGGCAAAGGTGCCAGACCAGATTCCGAAACCGCCGAGCATAAGAGAGGCCACAATGCCTAACCAAAGCAAGGCTTCTACCCACACAAAGGTAGTTTGAATACGATCCAGTTGTTCTTCTTGGGTTTGTAGCACGAGGTAGGGAACGTCTTGGTGTTGTTTGACCACATTGGGGATGATTTTTACCAATTTGGCAACGTCTTCCCACCCCACCGCGCGGATAAACAGGCGGTTGATTTTTCCTCCGGCCCAGTTACGGTCGATGGCGGTGGTATAGGGCATAAAGCCCCCTTTAGCATGACCCCGCCGATGACGCCTACAACTTCAAACACGTCATTATTTAAAAACAGTAATTGACCGACGGCGGCTTTTGCAGAACCGAACAGGTCGCGGGCCAGATCACGCCCCAGCGTGCATACACGGGCGTGCTGCTGTATGTCATTGGCGTTAATTTCGCGTCCTGCGTACAAAATTGTGGCATAGGTATCACCATAATATTGATCAATGGCGATAAAGTGCCCATTAAGATTGCGTTCGCCCACCCGTAAGGGAAATGTTTGTCCGTACGAGGGATTAAGACTGACGGTCGCCACCCCCGGCAAGGCACGAAGGGCGGCGATGGTTTCGTCAAAAAATTCCCGACGGGGCTGCCCGGGATATTGGGTATCATCCATATACATGCGGATGATGTTTACACCGCCCATGAGCACCATATCTTGACCGATATTATAGCGTATTTCGCGCCCTAACACCGAAAGTGTGATAAAAGCCGTAATCCCGAGGGCAATAGAAAAAATCACGCCAACACTTTTTTGGCGTATAACTTGGCGTACACTGACGCGGACAAGATCAGAAGTGGCTATCATAATCGGGCTTGAAATGCCTGCCTTTACGTAGAGTTAGGTAAAAATGATATCTGGACAGCATAGTGCGTCCACTATCATTGTAACGAGATAGTATAGCTACGCTTCAAGCTTTTGTCTAGTGTCACCAGTCCCTGTGTCGCGAGCCCCTGCACTGCTGAAAAAAATAAAAATATGGCTGAAAAATCAAATGGAAAACGTGTCGGAAAACTCAGGAAAATGGGCTTTGCCCCCGTCTTTGAGGTAGAGCCCTAAAATGCTACGCTAAAAAATACTACGTAAAAAAATACTTGCCAAGTACCCCTGATTTTGCGTATACACATCTCGCGCCGGGGTGGTGGAACTGGTAGACACGCTATCTTGAGGTGGTAGTGGCAAATGCTGTGCGGGTTCAAGTCCCGCCCTCGGCACCATATATAAGTCCAGAATATAAGTTCAGATTTGAACAGAAAAGACCGAGATACTTCATGAAAATGACATCTCGGTCTTTTTTTATATGTAGTCCCCCCGCAGGGGCCCCATTTTTTGCTCGTTGACACCCGTGGCGCAGGCGGTGATAGAATACACCGGTTCATCCCCACGCGTGTGGGGAATACTGCACCTCGCGTTCAATATTGTTATGATTACGTGCATAACGGCTCTACACCAAAGACGGGGGCAAAGCCCATTTTCTTGAGTTTTCCGACA
>JAVVPD010000139.1:0-4173 GCA_036655975.1 Desulfovibrionaceae bacterium
GCTTATTGCGGCCCTTGGCATTCGCCATGTGGGCGAACAGACGGCTCGCGTGTTGGCAAACAATTTTGCTGATTTGGACGCTTTGTCCCGCGCAAGTTCTACAGCGTTGACCGCCTTGCCGGATGTGGGGCCAGAGGTAGCAAATTCCATTCAGGCTTTTTTTGCCAGTGAAAGCAATTGTCATTTGCTTGAGCGCTGCAAAGACTTGGGTTTATGGCCGGAACGTGCTAGGGTGCTGGGCAGTGAAAGTTCCCCCCTATACGGAAAAAAAGTGCTCTTCACCGGAACCTTGGGCATGTCTCGATCCGAGGCCAAACATTTGGCCGAGCAGGCAGGCGCGGAAGTCATGGGGGCGGTCTCCAGCAAGCTTGATTATCTGATTGTTGGTGAAGAAGCCGGCTCAAAATTGGTCAAAGCCCAGCAAATGGGGATCACCATCTTACGCGAAACAGATTTTCAAAATTTTTTAAAACCTTCATCTTCACTTTAGCAGGATACGAGTATGCATACAGACATTATTATTATGGGTGCGGCAGGGCGCATGGGCAAGGTTTTGACAGAGCTGGTGCAGGCGGACGAAACCTTGCGTTTGGTGGCGGTGATAGAACGGCCCAGTACGCCGCCCATTGCGGGTTTACCGGAGACGTGCGTGCAGGGCAGTGATGCGGCGGTCATTTTGCAGCAGTGCCCCAAGGCGGTAGTGATAGACTTTACCGCGCCGGAGGCCAGCCTCCATACGGCACGGCTGGCGGCAAAAAGCGGCAACCCGCTGGTTATTGGAACCACAGGTTTTTCCGAGGCGCAAAAGCGGGAACTGGCGGATATCGCGAAAGTGGTTCCGGTGTTCATGTCACCGAATATGAGTGTGGGCGTGAATGTGCTTTTGCAGTTATTGCCTGCCCTTACTCGCATGTTGGGCGATGCCTATGATGTGGAAATGGTAGAAATACATCATAATCGCAAAAAAGATGCGCCCAGCGGCACAGCTTTGGGTTTGGCGGAATGTCTGGCGGAAGCAAAGGGGTGGAATTTGCCCGATGTGGCCTGTTGCCATCGTGAGGGCATTATCGGCGAGCGCCCCAAGGTACAAATTGGTGTGCAGTCCGTGCGCGGCGGGGATGTTGTGGGGGTTCACACGGTGTATTTTATGGGCCCCGGCGAACGTATTGAGGTGACGCATCAGGCCCATTCGCGCGCAACCTTTGCCCAAGGGGCTTTGCGGGCGGCGGCATGGCTTGTGCGGCAGAAAGCCGCCAAGGTGTACGCGATGTCGGATATTTTTGCGGTGTAGGGCGATAATTTTCTAGATTTTATCTTGAGTTTTGTCGCGCGCTGATATATATGTGGTGTGTCAGGGCAGAATACGCCTTGGCACAACCTTCCATTTGGAGTTCCCTAATGCCACAGGTTGCAGCACGCATCAATGACGAACAAGAGCGCTGGTTAAAGGATTATTTCCGCACCAAAAGTGCGGGAGCTGAATTTATTTTGCCATGGGCGGTGGACACGTTTTTTCGGGCCATTACCAATATTAAGAGTATATTCAGCCCTGCAGAATTGAAAACCATTGTGGAATCACACAAAGATTTGAAATTATTACCCGACCACACTCGGCAAACCTATCTGCATTTGCGGGTTATGGATGCGTGCGATGTGGGCAGTTTGCATATGAAATATAATGCGAATAAGGGCAGTTTGGAAGCCAAAATAAAGCGCTTAGACGATACTCAAGCTACAGCACTGATGGTATGGGCTTCTGCTTTCTGGGTGAGCCGCACGTGTACAGCAGACAGCTTGGACGAATATATCAAAGGTTATTAATTTGTTTTTTTATGGAAGCGTATGACATGCGTGTTGGCCCGCTGGTGAATATGCGGTGGACTGTCAATACCGAATAGCTAAATCATGCGACACAGGCTAAACTGTGTGCTCCATAGATATCGTTTTAATTTCTAGGTACTTCATCACTCAATGCCACAAAATGTACCCTCCCCCCCATTTTTTCTTGTAATTATATGTTAGAGCAGATATATACGATGGGAGTGCTGTAGGCAAAGATAGGCTTTTCTGTTGATAAAAAATTAAAAAATTGGTGAGTTATCCTCATATATAAGGTTAGGCGTGTTCTTTAACCCCTTTTCCGTTAAAAAATCCCGACTTACGCAGCTCAGTGCCTACTTTGACCGTGGGGATAAGCTACGTTTTGTGCGTTTTGTACTCATATCGCAATTGCCAGCCCTCATGGAATTGGCGGTGGCTGCTATTATCGCGCTCGTGGCAGCGGTGTTCAGCTCGTCGGAAAAGGTGGCAGAATACGCTCCCATTGCCTATCTTATCAAGCATACCGGCTTTACCTTTCTGAATGACCAGCGCTATCTGGCCTTTGCACTGCTTATCGCTCTGTGGGCAGCCATGTTGCTAAAAAATGTCACCAATATGCTCCAAGCGTATATGGGGGCCATGTTTGCAGAAAATTGCAGCCGTAAGTTGACCTTGCGGATTATGCAATTTTTTCTGCGCGCGCCATGGCATTGGCATTTAACCAAGGGCGTGGTGGATTTGAATTTTAGTTTTAACAGTGCGGGGCAGATGGGAGTATTATTGACCACCATTTCGCAGGCCATTGCCAATGCCAGCGTCATTATATTTTTATTTGTGGGCCTCTTGGTGGCGGCTCCTGGCCTTTCCCTCGGACTTTTTGGTGTGGCGGGCCTGTCAGCCCTGTGCATAGTGCATGGTATTAAACGCTATTTTGACAGCCTGAATAGCAGTATATATGCAAAACAGTTGGAAATGAGCCGAGCCAGCTATTTTGCCCTGCACGGCATGAAGGAAGCCCGCCTGCACTGCCGCGAAGACGCCATTTATGAGGACTATAAAGTTCGTAGTCAGGGGCTGATGCGGGCTAATGCTTTGCGTACGGCATTGTCCCGTTTACCGGTGTCACTTATTGAATCCATTGCCTTTTTGATGCTCCCCTTGATGATGTATATGTTGCTTGAAGTCCAAGGGGCCAGCATGACTAGGGTTGTCGCCATTATGGGCTTTTTGGCGGGGGCGGCGTGGCGGGTTTTGCCAGCGGTTAACAGGCTGGTGGATAACGCGATGCAGCTGCGTACTTTTACCCCCTACCTCAACAATGTACTGGACCGCCTGCAAGAAGAAGAGGGTTTGCGTGCCCAAATCATCGCGCCAAGTGTAAACGCTGTTCTGCCTTTTGAACGCGAGCTGCGTGTGAATAACATTACCTACACCTATCCTAAAAGTGCAGAACCCGCCCTTGTAGACCTAAGTATGACCGTTGCCAAGGGCACTATGGTGGGTATTGTGGGGCTGTCCGGTGCGGGGAAGAGTACCCTTGTGGCGGTGCTCACGGGCTTGTTGCAGCCTTCACAAGGGGATATTACCCTTGATGGATGTCTACTGAGTCCTAATCTCTATGCCGCGTGGCGTAAAAAACTCGGATACGTCCCCCAAAGCCCGTTTATTTTTAATGATACCATTGCGGCCAATATTGCCCTGAGCGATTGGGGAGGTACCGTCGACCGAGAACGGGTGCACGAGTGCTGCAAATTGGCTGCCCTTGACTTTGTTGCGGACTTGAAAGATGGTATAGACGCCCTTGTGGGCGATAGGGGCATGCGCCTTTCGGGTGGACAAACGCAGCGCCTTGCCATTGCACGTGCGCTCTATGATAAACCGGAAGTTCTGATTTTTGACGAAGCCACAAGCTCACTAGATATAAAAAATGAGCGCGCTATCCATGATACGGTACTAACCCTGCGTAGCAATATAACTATGATTATTATCGCTCATAGATTAAGTACTGTTGAAGATTGTGATAGCATCGTGTGGCTGGAAAAGGGTAGGGTCAAGGTGCAGGGTGAGGCTAGCAATGTGCTTAGTCAGTATCAAGCAACAATGCAGACGGTGTCCCCACAAAACGACACTATTAAGGATACATGATACACATGTTTAATGACAAATCTATTCTTATCACGGGTGGGACAGGCTCTTTTGGTAAGCAATGTGTTGCTACTATCCTTGCTAATTACAAGCCCAAACGCCTTGTTATTTTTTCTCGTGACGAATTGAAACAGTTTGACATGGCACAGCGATTTTCACCTGATGTGTATCCTTGCTTGCGCTACTTTATAGGAGATGTGCGTGATA
>JAVVPD010000140.1:0-1903 GCA_036655975.1 Desulfovibrionaceae bacterium
ATTCCAGACGCTCCCTCCGGCGCTTTACGGCGAAAGTAAATTTCGCCTACGCCTAAGGGGCGGGCGACGCTTCTCGTCGCCAGAGCACTACAAAAGACATGCCATACAAAAAAATGTATGATATTAATATATTACGACTTTACACTTTGTAAATTAGCTTACAAAATGCACGGTCGCATTACAAAATGAAAGGATGAGGATGATAACGACGCTCAGACGCTATGCTTGCAACGCGCTTCTAGAGCAAGAAGATATTCTTTGATACCCAGCCCCCCCGCATAGCCTACCAGAGCACCTTTGGCCCCGATAACGCGGTGGCAGGGAATAATAACCGCAATGGGATTTCGATTGTTGGCAAGGCCCACGGCTCGGGCCGCTCCCGGATTATTGAGACGTGCGGCAATGGCCCCATAACTACAGGTTTCCCCATAGGGAATGGCGCACAAAGCCTGCCACACCGCTTGCTGAAAAAAAGTCCCGCCCGTATGCAGGGGCAGGGTAAAAGTACGCAGATTTCCCGCCAAGTAGGCATCCACCTGACGGATAGCTTCGCGCAATAGAGGGCTTTCATGCACATGTGCGCCCTCCACACGTAATGCCGTGCCAAAGTGTAAATGACTTATGAATCCCTCGGATTCAGCAAGGCTAATTTTACCAATGGCTGTGTCGTAGGTGAACAGATAAAGCATAAATTTCTCCCCTCAATCCGTGCGAAACATCAAATGCTTTAATGCAGAGATTATTTATGCCTATCGACCTTGGCAATCCATTGCAAGCCCTTTTTTTGTACATATAAGCTAAGTAAATTATTTAATTTATTCAGATTATGGACAAATAACCGTGAGAGAACAATGGCTTCTATATTCTGGGCTAGGGGGAAGCAGCATGGCGAAAATATTTTACCTATCTGGCAGGAATTATTTCCTAAAAAATATATGATTAGATATAGACATTGCGTTGACCATACTTATTCTATAGTGACAGCAATTTTTAAGCACCTATAACATGAGGAGGGAGATATGAAACTGCGTATCGTGGCTTTTGCTGCTTTGTGCGGAGGCCTAATCTTGGCAGCCAATGCCGCACCATCTTTGGCTGACAGTGTAAAAACACCTATTAACAAAATTAGTGATACAGGCATTGAAGACGAAATTGGCTTTATCACCTTTACAGATGGCCCTGAGGGGCTAGAAATGCTCGTGGATGTGGTGGGGCTTACCCCCGGCGCGCACGGTATGCATATACATGAAAAAGGAAATTGCGCCCCCGCCATGCAAGACGGTAAACCGGTGGCGGGCTTAAGTGCCGGGCCGCACTTTGACCCTAGCCACACCACAACCCATCAGGGCCCCCATGGCGCAGGTCACAAAGGCGACTTACCCTTCATTGAAGCCAACCCTCAGGGGGAAGCAAAACAACAGTTAAAAGCATCCGCGCTGAAAGTTGCCGACATTAAAGGTCGCACTGTCATGATACACGCCGGCGGTGATACCTATACTGACAAGCCCGCACTTGGCGGTGGTGGTGCGCGCGTGGCTTGTGGCGTGATTGAATAAACATTCAGAACAAACCCCTATCCGTCAACCCTCTAAACCATGAGCCTCCTGCCTATATCCCCAAGGCAGGAGGCTCATGCGCTTTGAACACTTACTATACGCAAGCTTACTTTTTGGCGACTGCGGCTACTTTGGCGCGCAACCAGTCATACCAGCCCTGTAAGCCTTCGCCATTGCGGCACGACACTTCAAAGACGGACAAATTTTTGTTCAATTGGCAGGCAAAACGGCGGGCTCGAACCGTATCAAAGTCTACATAGGGCAAAAGATCTGTCTTATTCAAGACCATGGCTTCCGCTAAATTGAATAACAAGGGATATTTTTCCGGCTTGTCGTCACCTTCGGTG
>JAVVPD010000140.1:1943-4114 GCA_036655975.1 Desulfovibrionaceae bacterium
TCAAATTCCACAGGGCACACCAGGTTACCCACATTTTCAATAAATAAAATATCGGTACTTGCAAGGTCAAAGTGCGTCAAAGCGCTTTGCACCATGCGGCTGTCAAGGTGACAACCGCCGTCCGTATTTATCTGCACGGCCTTGGCCCCTGTGGCCGCCACACGGCGCGCGTCGTTATCGGTTTGCAAATCCCCTTCAATGACCGCCATCCGAAATTCTGGGGCTAAGTCCGTCAAGGTGCGCTCTAACAGCGACGTTTTGCCCGCACCGGGCGAGGAAATAAGATTCAACACCAAGACATGCTGCTGCGTGAACAATTCGCGCAAATGTCCGGCAATTTTTTCATTGGCCTCAAGCACATTACGAATGACAGGTATTTCCATGACAGCCCTCAATCTTGTGTATATTATTCCGCATCAATATGCTGCACAAAAAGCTCGTTGCCCTGCACAACACTGTGCCCCAAAGGCTGGCCGCACTGCGGGCAAGGGGCAACCAAAACTTCGCCATTTTCTGGGGTGAACGCCGTTTGGCACGCGCAACATTTGAGTATAACAGGAATTTCTTCCAACTCCAAACGGGCACCCGCGAAAGGCGTGTCCAAAGTTTGGGCTTCAAAAGCAAATTGCAGTGCCTCAGGCACAAGGTTAGAAAGTGCCCCGTGGCACACGCGCACCACAAGAAGTTTCTGGGCCTGATTTTTTTCAAGTTCCTCGGTCACAATGCCAAGGATGCTGGCAACAATGGACATTTCGTGCATCTTTTGAGCCTACGACAAAAGCACCACTGCGTCTAGTGTTGCGTTTTCAAAACAAGAGGCGGTAAAAAGACGCCACACTTTACGCTCTTCCGCCACTGTGCGCTCTTTTCCCCTGCCTTGCATTATTTCGTATTTTGAGTAAAATACTTACTCTTATATAATTTTTATAGTGCAGCACGCCTTCAGAAGCCAGAACGAGACATCCATGCCTGACACAAACTTTCTGGGTGTATATTCCTTACGTGTGCCCAATATAAAAGGACAAATGCAAAAAAAAATGTATTTTGTCTGGTCTGCTGATTCAGGGCAAATCCAAGTACATATGCTGGACGGAGCCTTTCAGCCTGTGGGTGAAAAAAAGCTGCTGGGGCTTACGGAATTCAAAAAAAAATACACCCGTGAACCCTCTATTCTGGCGGTTCCCGTCAGCGCCAACGCCCGACCGTGGCTCAATACCAGCCAAAAATCCTCGGCGCTGTCACCGCACCCCGCACAGGCCCCCTACCCGGCAGACAATGCGCTGAACATGGGCGAATTGCTCAGGCAGAGTATCCCCCAAGGCAGCACCATAGCCCAACAGACGGAAATATACTTACGTAACTTTTTTGGAAAAGCCCTCAAACGGATTAAATTCGCCCAAGAACGCAGCGCGGCCTTGCTCTCACTCAGAACAGTTGTCGAAGTTGAAGAAGGCATTGTGGCTGAACACAGATTCATGTTTGCAGATTTTGGTGTTGCCTTACGTAAAAGTGATTTGCTAGAACTATCGCTCACCTGTTGTAAGAGAGTGCTGCTCCTCTCCCCAGAGGATGATCACGCCCATTTTAATATTGCCCGCATTTTTTTTGAAATGAACAAATTGGACGAAGCGGAACAACATCTGTTAACAGCGCAAGACATGAACCCCAGCGAACCCGTATACACAAAAATGCTCGACTATATTCAACACGAACGTCGCCGTCGTGGCAGACCGCAAAAAATATCCGTAACGGCACGGAAAACACGCTCAAACAGCATCGTTTGATAAACACGAGCTTAAAGGATTAGTCAATGAACAAGAGTATAGCCCTGCTGATTATCGGGGTCATTTCACTTGCCATGTTTTTGATCATGATCAATCAGGCTACTATCAATACCAATACTCCCCCGCTGGTCGGTGTGGAAAACCCCTTGCCGCAAACAGCCATCCCCAGTTCCGCAGCGCTTAATCCGCCCACCGCGCCAGCCGGGCAGCACACAGAATCCACTCTGGGGCAAGCTTCGGGGCTGCTCACTCCCGTGCGCCCTTCCACAGCACTCACCCCCCCCACCACCCCGCCAGCGCGTTCCCCATCAGCCCCAGAGGTGCGGGAAAGCCAAGCCCCACACGCAAAACCCCCACCTTCACGCGCGGCCCCAGAACGGCGCCCGC
>JAVVPD010000141.1:0-3708 GCA_036655975.1 Desulfovibrionaceae bacterium
ATTCGGTGGTCAGCAGCAGGGAAGCCACGGAAGCGGCATTCTGCAGGGCATAACGGGTCACCTTTTTGGGGTCGATAACGCCGGCCTTGATCAGGTCTTCGTATTCGCCGGTGGCGGCGTTGAAGCCGTAGCCGTCTTTACCGCCGGTGCGTACTTTTTCTACAACAATGGAGCCTTCAAAGCCCGCGTTGATAGCAATCTGACGCAGGGGTTCTTCAATAGCGCGACGGATAATGTTGATGCCGGCCAATTCGTCGTCATCAGCAGGTTTGATATCGTCAAGCACTTTGGACACGCGGATGTAGGCAGTGCCGCCGCCAGGAACGATGCCTTCTTCAACGGCAGCGCGGGTGGCGTTCAGCGCGTCTTCAACGCGGTCTTTCTTTTCTTTCATTTCAATTTCGGTGGCTGCGCCCACATGCACCACGGCCACGCCGCCCACGAGCTTGGCAAGGCGTTCCTGCAGCTTTTCGCGGTCATAATCAGAGGTGGTTTCTTCAATCTGGGCACGGATCTGCTTTACGCGGGCCTTGATGTCGTCGCCCTTGCCAGCGCCGTCCACGATGGTGGTGTTATCTTTGTCAATAACAATGCGCTTGGCGGTACCGAGGTCGGACAGGGTGAGGTTTTCAAGCTTTACGCCGATGTCTTCAGAAGCCACTTGACCACCGGTGAGGATGGCGATGTCTTGCAGCATGGCTTTACGACGGTCGCCGAAGCCAGGAGCCTTTACGGCCACAACCTGAAGAGCCCCACGCAATTTGTTGACGACAAGGGTAGCCAAGGCTTCGCCTTCCACGTCTTCAGAAATGATCATCAAGGGGCGGTTCACCTTGGCAATCTGTTCCAGCACGGGGAGCATGTCCTTCATGTTGGAGATTTTCTTTTCGGCGAACAAGATGTAAGGATTGTCCATTTCGCAGACCATCTTTTCAGCATTGGTCACGAAATAGGGGGACAGGTAGCCACGGTCAAACTGCATACCTTCCACAACTTCCATGGTGGTTTCGAGGCCTTTGGCTTCTTCCACGGTGATGACGCCTTCCTTGCCCACTTTTGCCATGGCTTCGGCAATGATATTACCGATGGTGGCGTCAGAGTTGGCAGAGATGGTGCCCACTTGGGCAATTTCTTTTTGGTCGCGGGTAGGCTTGGCAAGGGTGCCGAGCTCGGCAACCAATTGTTCTACGCCTTTGTCAATGCCGCGCTTGATAGCCATGGGATTGCGACCAGCAGCCACAAGCTTCACGCCTTCGCGGTAAATGGCCTGCGCCAGAATGGTGGCGGTGGTGGTACCGTCGCCGGCGATGTCAGAAGTTTTGGAAGCAACTTCCTTAACCATCTGGGCGCCCATATTTTCGAAGCGGTCTTCCAGTTCAATTTCCTTGGCAACCGTCACACCGTCTTTGGTGATGACGGGAGCGCCGTAGGATTTTTCAATAACTACGTTACGACCCTTGGGGCCGAGGGTCACTTTCACCGCATTGGCGAGCTTGTCCACACCACGGGACAATTTTTCACGAGCTTTAACGTCAAACAAAATTTCTTTAGCGGACATAATAGAAGATCCTCCTAATAGGGTATAAGCGAGTAATTAGTCAAGAATGGCGAGAATATCGTCTTCGCGCATAACCAGATGTTCAATGCCGTCCAGTTTGATTTCGGTGCCGGCATATTTGCTGAACAAGACGCTGTCGCCTTTTTTTACGGCCATTTCGATACGTTTGCCGTCGTCGCTCATTTTACCGGGGCCGACAGCAACCACTTCACCCTTAGAGGGCTTTTCTTTGGCGGTATCGGGAATGTACAGGCCGCCAGCGGTCTTTTCTTCAGATTCAAGGCGCTTGACCAGCACGCGGTCGTTCAATGGCTTCATCTTCATGACGTCAATTCCTCCAAAAACAGTTAATTTTTCTTGGGTGCTTATGCACACCGTATCAAGAGTACCGAGCAGACACATTAAAAGAGCGGCTCAAAAATCACCGCCCTCCATCCCCTATATGGGGGGGCCTGCCTTGCCTAATGTGTAAAGGAAGGATGGGGATTTGTGTTCCCCTAACCGCTGTCTAAAGTAATACTCCCTCAGCACTTGGAAAGGGGGTGAGAGAATATTTTTTTATATTTTTATAATTTTATAAAATTAAAATTGTAATTTTAGTGGCTTATCCTTGTAAAAGTTTATTTCAATTGTTTGACCAAGTTTTCCACCTTGTGGGCAATGGCGTAGATGGGCCCGTAAAAGCCCTGCGGATATCCCCCCCAGCGCTGGGCAAAACCGCAGTAAGCCAGCAAGACAATACAGAAGAAAACACTGAAAAATGAAGAAATTGTAGACCATGTGCGCGCCCTTTGACGAGACTAATTCTGCCCTAAGGGATAGATAGGCTGTAATATTTTAAGATACATCCACTTTTTTAGATGATGTAAATATGGTTAAAATAGCAAAATGCTGACATTTCCCTTGAAGGTCGGGGCGGGCTGGAGTAGACTCGCAGCTGTTACTAATGTTTTTTGTGGAGGATATTATGGCAGTAGAAGCACCAGAAAAAAATTTGGCTCTTGATCTTGTTCGTATAACTGAGGCTGCTGCCCTTGCCTCGGCCCGGTGGCTTGGCCGTGGCGATAAAGAGGCTGGAGACGGCGCGGCTGTAGACGCCATGCGTACGAGTTTTGCAACTTTGTATGTGCAAGGGAAAATTATTATTGGCGAAGGGGAAAAAGACGCCGCTCCCATGCTGCACAATGGCGAAGCCGTAGGCATGGGCCGTGGCCCTGCCCTTGATGTGGCGGTCGACCCCGTGGAAGGCACAAATTTGTTGGCTTTTGGTCGTCCCAATGCCATTTCCGTGGTAGGGGTTGCGCCTGCGGGCAGCATGTTTAACCCCGGCCCCAGTTTTTATATGCAAAAACTGGTTGTTCCCCGTGACGCCCGCCATGTGGTGGATCTGGACGCGCCTGTGCGCGAGAATCTGGTCAATATTTCCAAAGCACTGGGTAAAAAAATTCATGATCTTGTGGTTTTTGTGCTGGACAAACCCCGTCATGAAAAGTTGATCCAGCAAATCCGTGAAGTGGGCGCGCGTATTCAATTGCACACGGACGGTGACGTGGCTGGCGCGCTGATGGTTGTTGACCCCCGTGCGGAAGTGGATGTAATGATGGGCACCGGCGGTACACCTGAAGGGGTGTTGGCAGCCTGTGCCATTAAGGGCGTGGGCGGTGAAATGCTGGCCCGTCTTGATCCGCAATCGTATGTGGAAAAAGAAGCTATTAACGAAGCCGGAATCGACGTGCGTGAAACTTTGACTGTTGACAGTTTGGTCAAGAGTGATGACTGTTTCTTTGCGGCAACAGGTATTTCCGGTGGTACTTTCCTTCGGGGGGTGCAATATAATGGTCGCGGCGCTGTCACCCATTCCATGGTTATCCGCGGCAAAACCGGTACCTTGCGCTATATCGAATCCTACCATAATATGGACAGGCTTTCGAAATTCAGCGCAGTCAGGTACTAAAGTAAACACTACATGGTAACATTTATTTCGGGCAATTCTTTTGCACAGATACGGCAGCGCAGTGTGCCGTGCCTGCTGTCTTGTCTGTGTATTGGCCTTGTCGGGATGTTTTTGCATACAGCGCCTGCCAGTGCTGTGCAGGGCAAGTCCGCACCACACGCCAAAACGGCCCCAGCACAGGAAAAAGCGGCCTCCG
>JAVVPD010000142.1:0-3671 GCA_036655975.1 Desulfovibrionaceae bacterium
ACTTGCTTGTCCACAAGTTCCACATTTTCTGAATAGAGCGCGCGCACGTGCGCCGCTTCTTCATCCGTGATGCGTCCTTCCACGGGCGTCCACGGGGCCAACATAATGGGATTGCCTTTCCAGTCAGGATTATAGGGGCAAGGGCTTTTATTCCATACAGAAGGCGGATCCCAAGGTTCATGCGGATCAAAAGAATCCATCCACAACAGGAAGGGACGAGTTTTAATGCGAATATCGCGCAACCAGCGGTCTGCCTCACGGCATACAACGCTGATATAGTTATCGTCTTCCGAACGCCATTCCTGCCGGAAGCGTAAAAAGCAGTCTATTTCATTGAGGAGAGCGGAACTGGCTTCGTCAATAAGTTCACCATTTTCGTCGTACACCATGCTGGGCGAGGTATAGTTAATGGCCTTCATCCCCGGGTCTAAGGGGACATCTTTATACGCGGTGTGATCCAATTCATGCCCGGGACAGAATTTTACATAGTCAAAGCCGCGCGAATATCCGTATTTGGGTAAACGCATGGGCGGGGTGTCGTACACAAGGGCTGTCTGTACATTGCGGCCCCACAAAATGTCGCTCACCGTGGTGTCGTCATGGGAGAGGGGCTGCCAGCCGGCAAAGGGTAGGGTGTAGCGCCCCGTCATCAGGGCGCGGCGCACGGGCACTGTGGGCAAGCCTTCGCTGTAGGCATTTTCAAACAACACCCCATTACGCGCAAAACGGTCAAGGTTTGGTGTGTGTACCGTGGTGTTGCCATAGCAACCAAGATAGTTATACTGTAAAGTGTCCAGCATAATAAATATAACATTTTTAACTTTTGATGCTGACATAAATACTCCTTTTATATTAGTTCAAAATTCCTAAAAATGTCCAATACGGCAATTGAATACAGGCAATGCCTATACCTGTTATGATAATGCGTAAGGCTAAGCCTTGCATAAGATGTACGGCTGTAATGGCCCCCGTTGTGAATGTGTACAGCAGTAAAGCGTATTCATAAGGGAAAATGTATTGATCAAGACCCACAAGAAAGGCGTAGACTAAGGGCTGTGGGTTCATATTCAAGGCTGTGGCAATTTCAATAATGGAACCGGTAAATGTTGAAACCGCTGCCAAAGGGGTGAGCATAAATTTTAAACCGACAGAGGTGCAGAAGGTTGCGATAACCGTCATGTTGGGGCTGAGGGTTTCTAAAAAAGGTACCAATTGCTTGGCTACCCACTTTTCTGCCCCAAGCGATTGCGCCGTAGCGCCAATGCCAAGACAAGCCACAATAAAAATGATGAAACTGACATTCAGGTGGCGTACGCCTTCCGGCTTGGAAATATTCAAAAAAGGCAGGTAACAGAACATACCTACTAAGGCGTAGACAAAAGTGCCGGGCATGCCATGAATTTTTTCTGTTAAAATGCCACCAATACCCAGCACCAGCACCCCCAGCACCTTCCACTCAAGCGTGGTCATGGGGCCCATTTCAGCCAGCTTTGCACTGAGGGTTAGCGACAATTGCGCTTCATTGTGCAGGCGTTCCTTGCCACGGATAACAAATAAAATCATGCAAATAGAGACGGCACAATAAAAAACGTTAAAGGGGAAGTTGGCAATGAAATAGTCCATCCATACAAGGGGACTGCCCGTGATCTTCACCATAATACTTGAGGCAATGAGCGACATTTCTGTCCCTGTCAGATAGCCATACCCCGGTGAAGTGGCCGCGCAGAAGCCCGCCATCATAATAGCTGAAGACAGCCGCGAGCGCGGATTAACTTCTAATGCCTGCACCAGTCCGTGGGCAATTGCCACAAAAATGATGACTCGGCACATAATATCTGGGAGTAAAAAGGCCATAATCATGCCCGTGAGCATGAGGGCAATGACCATTCTGTTGAAGCTGGCCCCTACCAGCAGCATCATGCGTAAGGCCAGCCTTTTGGTCAGGCCGGAATGTTCCAAGGCTTCGCCCACCACCAAGGCCGCAAGGCACATCCATGGCAAAAAGGAAGCCCACGGCGCGAACACCACTTGGGGGGGGGCTACTTTACACAATACGTATAAAAACGTCAGGCTTGCCGCCACCGGAATGGGCGGTAAAATTTCCGTAGCCCACACGCTGACGGCCCAAGCGGTGAGCGCAAAAAACAGGGGCATTTTAGGATGCGCCTCGGGCGCAAGATAGTACACGACTAAGGGAAAAAGAAAACAAAAGGCCAATTTTCCTGGAGATGCTGCTTTGACCATAGTTCCTCCCTCAAGGGCTACACATTGAACACCCGCACACATGAACCACCGTGAAATTTCACAAAGCTTTTTCGACTTTAGACCTTGGGAAAAAGCCAGTGTAAGCAAAGTACAGCTTTTGTGAAAAAATTCTTTAGCGGATGCTATAATTTTGAAAATACCTTTTGTCTTTTTTAAAAAAAGATTTAAGCATTTAAAAAATGCGGATTCACAGGAAGGAGAAGCCGATGTCACAGTTTCCTCCCCTTGAAGAAACCAGCGCTACAGCAGAGGAAAAGTTTAAAATTCAAATTATGGATTTGAATAAACCGTGGGCCGATGTTTTACATTTGGGCACACGCTGTTGTTTGCCCAAATACCATTCCGAACCGGGTGAAAAAGTACGGGGCTTTTATTTTATAGCCAAAGGAAGGGTCAGGCTGACTTTTTTGGCAGAAGCCGGCAAAGAAAAATATGTTTTGTATATGGGGAAAAACTGTATTTTTAATGAAATCCCCGCGCTGGGCTATGGGCTTGTCTGCACGTCGTTTTTTTGTCCAGAGGAAGTGGACGCCTGGCGTTTTGACGCTGCGCTGCTCAGTGATACAGCTTTTATATCGCAATATCCGTATCTTATAGCAAATTTATTGCAATCTATCGCGCAAAAATCTGGGATCTTTTTTTCTCAATTGTCAAAAAAAACTTCCTCATCATCCATGAATCAATTATGCCATATTTTGCTGGAACTGTATGATAACCCCCACTTATGCCTTTCCCAAAGTGAAGTGGCGGCCCTGTTGGGCTTGCATTTGACCACCGTAGCACGACTCATCCGCGTCCTGCGCGATGAGGGCATTGTCGGGCGTTTTACCAAAACAAGCCTTGAAGTGCTGGATAGAGACAGGCTGCGTTATTTTTCAAAAAATTCTAGTAGTTATAATGAATAATCCGTGCAGGCCTTATACCGCCGTGGGCGGATGTTCTTGATAACGTTCTTCGCGTAAACCCCCATGGCGCCTGAAGACAATATCGTTTTGGCGCGCGAGTAAAAAGGAGAATACACCATGGAACAACTCACCGATGCTACCTACGAGGCACGCCTTGCGGCGACAGAAGGTGGTGTGCTTATTTTCTTCAAAAAATTGTGCCCGCATTGCAAAAACATGGAAAAAGTCATGGAAAAATTTCACGTCCTCGTTCCCCAGAGCACTCTGTTGGCTCTGGACATAGAAGAAAATCCGATTTCCGCTGCGGCTCTAGGGGTGGAACGCCCCCCCACGCTGCTTATTATCAAAGGCGGCAAAACCTGTGCCCAAAAAGTTGGGCTCATGAATCCTAAAGAACTTGTGGCCTTATATCAGAACGCTTAGCACAGGGAATATGGGATTGTTGCGACGCTTTACGCCCTTTTGAAAATAAAAGAGTCCCCCTTGACCCTCAGGCTCAGG
>JAVVPD010000143.1:0-3610 GCA_036655975.1 Desulfovibrionaceae bacterium
TATCCAGGACGCGCGCCTTGACGCCGACACAGGAGCAGGCAGCAAAAGCCCAAGCAAGCCACCAAAGCCAGATATAAAAAGAGGTGATTATAGCTAAAAATTATGGCTTGTTTCTTGAGACTGGATGTAACCATGGCGAGGGAATTGTGGTGCGCTGCAGCGGCGCTAATCCCCTTGCCGAGAAAAATACTCGTCCACTGGGCCACAGAGGAGGTCATGGCGGAAGAAGCGTCCGTGGCTTGGCTGGCAAGGCGTGAAAGATACCATGTGTTGAGATGAGTGCTAAAGGGCGCAAGAATGCCCACACTGATGCAAATACCCAGAAAACGGACGGCGTTAATGACCACGAGGAGCGAAGGATGCACCTCTGACGGCACATTGCGTAATAGGAGTGAAGTCATGGACGCACTACTCATGGCAAAGCCGATGCTGCTCAAGGAAAGCGGCAGGGTAATTTGAAACCAACTGGGGTGCGAATCCAGACGGGAGAGCAAAAGCGCGGCGGTGAACATGATACCAAAACCGATCAAAGCAAACATTTTGCCACTGTCGTGGGTGGTCAGGATAATACCCACGGGAATAAGCACACACATAAAAATGCACAAGGGAATAATATACATCATACCAATTTGCGAGGGGGGATAGTTTAAAACATTACGCATAAATAAGATCATTTCCACGCGAATGCCCACATGTACGACGATGGCAAATATGGCTGCAATCAGGGCAAGGACTACACCTTTGTAGCGTAGTGCTTTAATATTCAATAGCGGATGTGCCGTGCTGCAACTCGAAATCACGCACAGCAGCAGGGCGGAAGCACCAATAAACATAATAGCGATCATGAGGTTAGAATTCCATTCCCATAGTTGCCCGTAACAGATGGCAAGCAGGGTTGAAGCACTAAAAATAAGTAAAAAAAGTAAAGATACCCCGTCAAAGGGCGGTAATTTGGGTAGGGAATGGTCAGGCAGCAGTAAGAGTACGGACAGAAAGCAGGGCAGCACAAAGAGCGGCCCCATGAGAAAGAGCGAATGCCAGGTGAGAAATTCGACCAAATAGCCCGCCAGCGCAGGACTGGCATTGGAACCGAAACCTATGCTGAAAGTCCAGACGGCAATAAGAATTTTGCGCGCCTGTGGCGGGAAAATAGTAGCGATAATTCGGACAGATAGACTCATAAACAATCCACTGCCCAAACCCATGAGTGAATAACATAGGGATAAAGTTAGTAAGGTAGTGGCAGACGCAGCACCGATCCCTCCCAAAATGATACATACATGCGACAGCAGCAGGGCAGAGCGTAAGCCGAGCCACGCGTGCACATAATTTACGAGGGGCTGCACAATGGACATGATCAATATATTGGTGAGCACCAGTCGGGCCAGATCCGCAAAGTCTGCGTTTAGGTCTCCGGACAGTACCAGATAGGAAGAGCTGATCATGGCAAGATTGCAAATGGGGAGCATGCCCCCAAGGCAGGCGACGACAAATAAGATTTTTTGTTGTACAGTGCTGGGAACTTCATTGTCAGACGCATAAAAAGGTTTCCATCGGGTAATGCGCTGCTGCATTGTGTCTACTCGCCCCATACTCTCGTGCCTATTGCGCTGATATGAGTGTAATAATGATAGTGCCCTGCATACCGGGACGAAAAACGATATTCTGTTCAGAATTTGCTTGCGGTGTAGGCAAACTTATTTTTACCGGCACTCTTTGCATAACTTTGGTAAAGTATCCAGACACGTTTTCCGTGGATATGAGCGAAAATACGGCGCTCGTTGCCGGGTTGATTTCATAAATTTTGCCCGTGAAGGTTTGGCCCGGATACCCGTCAATGGTAAATTGTACCTCCTGCTCCAGCCGCACTTGTCCGATCCGTGTTTCTTCAATGCGGGCGTTCAGCCAAATATCGTCGGTGTTGACAATGGTAAATAGTTTTTGTCCCGCGTTGATGAGTTCACCCTCACTGACGAGTTTTTGTGCCACGGTACCGTTTGTGGGAGAAACAACGGTACTTTCTGTATGCAATACCTGAATATCGTCCAGTTCTGCTTGCGCCAACTGCACTTGGGCCTTTGCCGCGCGGATAGCCTCTGTGCGCGAGCCCTCGTGGCGTAAATCCAGTTCGGCGGCAGCGGCGGCTACACTGGCCTGCATGGCGTTAAACGCAGATTTTGCCGCATCGCGGTCGGCTTGGGTCACACCGCCGTCATTGCGGGCCAATTGTTCCATCCGCTGGTGGTCACGGCTGGCCTTGTCCAGATTGGCGCGGGCCAGTTCATAGCGGGCCTGAGTTTCTAAAATTTCTTGCGGGCGGAAGCCGGTGCGTATTTCGTCATAGCGGGCTGTCACAAGGGCCAAATTGGCTTCGGCACGGGCTTTTTTGGCCTCAATGCTGCGCGGGTCAATGCGGATTAGGGTTTGCCCCTTACATACACTGTCGCCTTCGTGCACCAGCACTTCCACCACACGGTCTGAAAGACGTGAGGCAATAGTGACGAGCGTGCCGTCAATACGGGCATCGTTGGTATGTAATGTATAGGTGGTGCGATACCATAAGTACGCACCCAACACAGTGCCTGCACAGAGTACAAAGGCTAAGGCGTAGAGAACGGGACGGGGAATTTGCATTATTCAGCCTAAATTATTCTTTAATCATCCCATTGATGACGATGGATACCGCATTGGTGATGTATATTTCACGGTCAACGGCAAAATTGTTACTTTTTAATAAAATTCTGGAGACAAAATATCCCAGAATTAAATGCCAGAAGGTTGCAGCTGCATAGGTTGGATCAATTTTACGTATTTTTCCGCATTGAAGCATATGTTCAAAATATTTTTTTAAATTGTCCTGCAAGATAATTGCATCGCTATTCAGCTTTACGTTGGATTCATTAATTTGACTCAGTGCGCTGAAATAGACCTGTAAAATCTCACGCCTCTGCTCCGCAACAATAAAATATTTTTCCATAATCATGTGTAAATCATAGCGGATATCCCCCCGGATTTCGGTGGTAAACAGGGTATTGATCATTTCCGCATAGGAAGTGCGGCGCAAAGCCGCCGCGAGCATCTCATACTTTGAGGGAAAATGCCGAAATATGGTCATTTCACTACAGTTTGCTGCGGTGGCTATTTCTCGTATACTCACAGGATTATAGCCTTTTTTGCTCATAAGTGCGACAGCGCAATCCAAAATACGCGTGGATGTTTCTGCCTTTTTGGTCATAACAAGCTCCCTGCAAAAGCGTGTTAGTTAGTACAACTAACATTTTTGGGTGTCAATAAAAAAAGGCCCGCTCTGTGTCTGAAGGCGCAAAGCGGGCATAGGGCAAAACGAAGTTTAGGGGGTGGGCGTCTCCTCGTGCGTGCGTACCGTTGCGGCCTGAGCCCCTTCTGGGGTTTGCAGAATAGCAGCAAGCACCGATACAATTTTTTGGTCATAGCGCTCGGTTTGACTTTGCAAAGTGCTGATGGCCTTTTCTACGGAAAGCCCCTCGCGGTAGGAACGCGGGCTCACCAAGGCGCTAAAAGCATTGAGCACCGCCAAAATTCGCGCGTGCATGCTGATTTGATCCCCTCGCAATTGTTGCGGGTGACCGCT
>JAVVPD010000144.1:0-3491 GCA_036655975.1 Desulfovibrionaceae bacterium
CGCAAAGCCTAGGCGCGCTGTTTGCCCTTACTTTCTGAAATCACCAGCCCCACCCAGGTCAGCCCCGTACCCAAACGCGCAAGGGGCGTGATATTTTCGCGTAAAATAAGGGCCGCACACCCGACAGTCACCACTGGAACAAGATAAATATACACACTGGCTTTCACCGCGCCCAATATCTTGATACTCCAACTCCATGTAGCAAAACAGACGGCCGAAGCCCCAATCCCAAGAAAAAGCAAATTCAGCAGGTTTAACGGCGCAATAAAACGCGAAAAATCCCAGCGTAGCCCCAAAAACCACAATGCAGGAAGCATGAACAGCAAACCATAAAAAAAGATCCGCCGGGTACACGCAATGGTAGGGAAGCCAAAACGACTAATTTTACGCAATAATATTGAATACATCGCCCAAGCCCCTGCCGCCAGAATAGCCAAGATATCCCCCAGAGGATTCAGCTGCAAAACCACATTGCCGTTAAAACTCATCAGCATAATCCCCGCAATGGCCACGACAAAACCCACAAAAAAACGGGGGGTCAGCGCTTCGCCGTGCAAAAAAACGTGCGCCAGCAACGCGGTCAAAAAGGGGGACACCGCCACCAGCACCCCCACATTGGAGGCAAAGGTATAGGTGAGGGCGATATTTTCAAACAAAAAATAGAGCGTCACCCCGCACAGGCCTGCCCCCACAAAATGCAATTCTTGCCGCCAGTTGGCACACTTGAAAGAAGAGGGAAAGGCCACCAGCAGACAAATATAGCCGATACAAAAACGGAAAAATAAGACCTCGACGGGGCTAAAATCCCGTAACAGCACCTTGGTGGAAATAAAGGTCAGGCCCCAAATGCAGATTGTCAGCAAAGCCACCACATGCCCGAGGGTATTTTTTGTCACTAGCACACAAGAACCTTTTGCATCGCATAAAAAAGTGTCAGAAAAAAAATCAGCAAAGAGTATTTGCCTAAAGCTGTCAAGATAAAAGGCGCGCCACTTTTACGGTGACGCGCCGAGCTGTTTTTTTACTAAGCAACCAATATATCTATGTATATTGTGGTTCTTCTTCTTTTATAATTTGGAAAGACTTCATAGATTTCACCGTGCCCGCAAAACCGTGGTACTTGGTAACCCCGCCCACCGTGCAGCGCAGCATGTCTTCCACATCGGTATCCAGCACCAGCACATCTCCCACCTGCATCCGCAATAATTGATTCCCCGTAATTTGGGTATTGCCAAAATGCACCTTAATTTCCACCGGAGTTTCCAGCAGGCGCTCTTTCAAACGGGCTACCCATGCGTGGTCAACCTCCAACCTTTCGGTTTGGAAAGAGGCATGCAGCTTGGAGCGGATAGGCTCAATGGTGGCATAGGGCAGGCAGATAATCATGGAGCCAATGGCGGTATCCAGTTCCACCTCAAAGGTTATCACCACCACTACGTCACTGGGGGGGACAATGGCGGCAAATTGAGGATTAATTTCCGAACGCACCAGTTCCATCTTCACATCGTGCACAGGCCGCCACGATTCTTCCATATTGTCCAAGGCGATTTTAATCACCTTGTCGACCACGGCTTGTTCAATGCGGGTGAATTCACGGCCTTCAATCTTGGGCTGCGATCCGGCCCCGCCAAACACATTTTCTACCAGGGCGAACACCAGACGCGAATCAACCACAATGATGGCATTACCACGTAAGGGATCCATTTTAAAAATATTAATACTGGTGGGCACGGGCAAAGAGCGCATAAACTCACCAAATTTTGTCATATCAATAGAAATAGGGTTTAATTCAACACGTTTACGCACCGTATTCGACAAAGCGTTCGTGCACAGGCGCGAAAAACGGTCATTCACAATTTCCAGCACGGGCATCCGCCCACGGATTATACGATCCTGATTAGCGAGGTCAAAAGGGACTATCCCGCCGTCATCTGCGGCTATTTCACTCTCGCTCTCAATTTCACCGCCGGAAAGGCCCCTGAGCAGAGCGTCAACTTCGTCTTGAGCCAAAATTTTGTTCATATATTTTCCCATATCGCGGATCAAGGCTATGCCCAATCCACGTTTTATATAAAGTAATCTTGTAATACCTCTCGGTCAATGTGTATATCATTCGCCAAAATATTGACGATTATACGACTTGCACACACACTTCTTGCAAAATTAAGGCCAATATTGTAGTCTGTCAAAACTATGGACATCCGTGTACGCATCGGCCCTGCGGGGAATATATATACCTACCAAGCCGCAGCAGGCCAAAGCTTGGCACAAGCCCTGTGGCTCGCCCCCGAAACAGTGGGCTTACTCACGCCCCCTTCTTTGTGTGCGGGGCTTGGGCGTTGCGGGCGCTGTAGGGTACGCTTTTTGACCCCTCCCCCCCCCATTGGCGCTGCGGAACAGAACATCCTGTCCCCCAGCGCGCTGGACGCGGGCTGGCGGCTTGCCTGCGCGCACGAGGTCCGCGACCTTTCCCCCGCCATTATGGTAGAACTGCCCCCGCCCCCGCTGCCCCTACGCCACATCATGGCCCGCAGCGCTGAACCCGTGGGGCTGGCGGTGGATCTCGGAACCACCTCTCTGCACTGGTGCGCGGTGGACACGCAAGGGCACAAACTGGCCTGCGGGCAAGAAATTAACCCCCAAATGGGCGCGGGTGCCGATGTGATGTCGCGCTTGGCCTATGCGCGCACCAGCGAGGGCTGTAAAAATTTAGCCGATAGGGTACTTGTGTCTCTGCGGCAAATTTGCGCGGCGGTGCCCGCCCCAGTGCAACACCTCTGCCTTGCTGCCAACACGGCCATGACCTATATTCTGCTCCATAAAGACTGTAGCGGCCTTGCCAGCGCGCCGTACCGGTGTGCGTATGCGGGTGACAGTACCGAGCACTTGCCTGACCTGCCGCCCGTGTATATTCCGCCGCTGCCCTCGGCCTTTGTGGGGGGAGACATCAGCGCGGGTATGGCCTTTGTGCAGACGGCATACCCGGCGCGTTATCCTTTTTTACTAGCCGACATGGGCACCAACGGCGAATTTGTGCTGGCCCTCAGCCCGCGCAAAGCCTACGCGACCAGTGTGCCCCTTGGCCCCGCCCTGGAGGGCATGGGCCTGAGTTGCGGCGGCATGGCTGGGGCCGGAGCCCAGAGTGCTATTATTCATCATTTCAGCGTGCAGGCCACAGGCCTGACCCCGCACCTATTGCCCACGGCCGAATCCGCACCACAGCCTGACAGCAGCGCTATTTGTGCCACGGGCTATCTTTCACTGCTGCACACGCTGTTACGCCTTGGCCTTGTGCGTGAAGACGGCAGCTTTTGCCCCCAGCCGTCATCACCCCTCGGGCAAAAGGTGGCGCAGGGCTTTCAATCTGTGCACGGCGAGCAATGCCTGCGCCTCACCCCCAGCGGCAGCCTCTACCTGAGCGCGCACGATGTGGAAGAAATCAGCAAGGTCAAAGCAGCCTTTTCCCTCGCGCTGGAAAGGCTATTGCAAAC
>JAVVPD010000145.1:0-1627 GCA_036655975.1 Desulfovibrionaceae bacterium
TTTGCTATATACTTTTGTATAAATGATATATCTACTTATTGCATACTATTGAATGCGCTATCCTGCCCCGTGTGCCCGTAGGCAAACAGTGGAGAACTATCATGACTTTTTCTGACATCCCTTTATCACGGCGAATTTTTCTTGCTTTTGGAACCGGGATTACCTTTATTGTCATAGCCTTATTATTTATCTCCCATAATCTCACGCGCATTGGCACAGAGGCCGACATTCTGAACCAACCCCGGCAGGATGCCAGCCTATTGGCGGCAGAAGTGGCGCATCTGGCGTGGGCCAATGCAGTACAAGCCTTTTTGCTGAATGAGGCCCGCGAACCGTTAAAAGTTGCTGTCGACGGGCACAAATGTGACTTTGGCAAATGGTTTTACGGTACGGGGCGCAAGGCGCTAGAAAACGCCGTCCCCGCCACCCTTCCCATTATGTCAAAAATAGAAAATGTTCACTTGCGTTTGCATACAAGTGCCGTGCAAATTAAAAAATTGGCGGCAGAAGGACATTTTCAACAGGCCAACACTGTTTTTGAAAAGGAATCCATCCCCCTACTGCACGAAATACAAAGTCTTCTCAGGGCAGCCTATACAGCCAGCACCTCTTCCACCAGCACTACCCTTGTAACCCTGCGCGATATTCTTTCCTTTACCCAAACAACAGCCTATAGCCTGTGCATCATCATTGCTCTCGGTGGGTCACTGCTTGCCATCCGTTTTACACGGAGCGTGACGGTGCCCTTGAATGCCCTTGTCGCATATGCCAAACGTATTTCCCAGGGTGACTTTATCCCCGTACCCTTGCGGCAAAAGGACGAAATGGGCCAACTGGCAAAAGCTTTTGAAACCATGGTGCAGGAACTCAAAGAAAAACTCGGGGTGGCCCAAGGCATTATGACCGGAATTACCGTGCCCTTTGCCGTGTGTAACACCCAAGGTATTCTCACCTATATTAACCAGCCCATGCTGAATTGCTGGGGCAGGCGTGGTGTCCCCGCCGAGTATATCGGCGTAAGTTGTAGCGTATTTTATCATGACGATCCCAAGCGTGACACCCTATTCAACCGCGCCATGCATGAAAAACAACCTTGCATGGACGTTTCCATGACACGCACAAATTTTGCGGGCGAGCAAAAGCATTTACAAATTAATGTTTCGCCCTTGTGGGATTTGGACAAAAATCTGGTGGGGGCCTTTTCCCTGCACAATGACTTGACCGAAACCTTCCTACAACAGGAGCGCATCACCGCCCTGAACGAGCACATTGTACTTTCTGCCGCCGAAGCTCGCACCATTTCCATCCGCCAAGCGGAGGCCTTCAACAGTCTGATGGCCCAACTGGAAACCACCTCCAACATGGCCGCAGAGCAAGGCACCGCCTCCCATCAAGTAACGACCAGCATCCATACCATGGCTGATGCGCTGCATGAAATGGCGGCAAAGGCCGACCAAAGCATGCAAAGTTCTGAAGTTGCCAGCCATGAGGCCGCCGATGGGGCTGCCGTAGTACAGCAAACCATGGCTTGCATCACCCAGACGGCTGCCCAAAGTTCCATTGTTGACAAGGGTATTCGTCAATTGGACAGCCATGCGGCGGGTATCGGGCGTGTGCTGGATCTCAT
>JAVVPD010000145.1:1637-3452 GCA_036655975.1 Desulfovibrionaceae bacterium
GACATTGCGGATCAAACCAATCTGCTGGCCCTGAACGCGGCTATTGAGGCTGCCCGTGCCGGAGATGCGGGGCGCGGCTTTGCTGTGGTTGCCGACGAAGTACGCAAATTGGCGGAAAAAACCATGCTGGCAACAGGCGATGTAACCACAGCCGTACAGGCCATTCAAAAAGGCGTGGGCGAATGTAGCGCCGCCACAGAAATTGCCGTATCCCTGACCGCGCAATCCACCCAATTGGCCCAGCAATCAGGCGACAAATTATCGTCTATTTTAACGATGACCGAGCAAACGGTTAAAGATATTGCACACATTGCCAGAGCCACGCAAGAGCAATCCCTCGTGAGCAAAGACATTATGCAGGCGGTAGAAAACATCCGTGACCATGCGGAAGTGACCACGGAAAATATGCACAGTTCCAGCGCCCATGTGCGGGAATTGGATACCCTTTCCACCAGTCTGAAGCAAATTATTGATGATATGATCAGCGACCGCCGCGATGAGAAACGCGCTCACTTTCGCGATCCCATGCCCATGACGGTAACAGACCATGCCACGCGGGCAAAACATGACTGTACACTCATAAATTTTTCCAGTGCGGGGCTGCGTATGGGCTACACCCACAACATGCCCTGTGCCGCAGGACAAAAGCTGGATCTTTGTCTAAAAACCCCCGATCAGGGGACAATATTGTCCGATGTGGCCGCGCAAGTCATATGGGCTGACGGCAAACAGGCGGGTGTGCAGCTTAAAAAAACCTTGGACAAAAAAACTCTGGATATCTTACAAGCCATGGCTGTACCCCCTTCGCATGCAGTAAAAGCGTAAAGCAGAAATGGTATCAGTTGACTTATGACGCCTGTGCGGATAGAGCAGCAACACCGCTCCATCAAGGAAAAAACTGTGCGTCTAACGATTAATCATTGCAAAATTTTGTTTGCCTTGTGCATGGTGTATCTTACGTGGGGTTCTACCTATATTGGTATTAAACTCTCCCTGCCCGTGTTGCCGTCTTTTCTTATGTGTGGCCTACGGATGCTGCTTGCGGGTTTACTCCTCTACGCGCTGACGTGGCTGCGCGGAGAACGCGCCCTGCCTTCTTGGGCGGATATGCGCCAAAGCACACTCCAAGCCTTTTTCATGGTGCTGGCTGCCAGCGGTTTTTTGTCCAAGGGGCAAGAAAGTGTTCCCTCTGGGACTGCGGCGATCATCTACGGAGCGGTGCCCATCTGGATTTTGCTCGGCGGCTGGTTATTCGCCGGAGAACCGCGCCCCACTTGGAAGCAAATGATAGGATTGTGTGGAGGCTTTTGCGGGCTTATTTGGCTGACAGTGAGCCAGCATGGCAGCGGAGAAGCCCCCACCAGCGGTATGCTCTGGATTTTTGGGGCTTCCATGGGATGGGTTGCGGGGTCGCTCTATTCCAAAAAACATCCCCAACGCAACACCCTTTCCCCCTTGCAGGCCTGTGCGCTTATTCTGGGCATTGGGGGACTACAATCCCTGCTTGTGGGGCTGTTATGGGGCGAGGGGCAACATATCCACCCTGAAAACATTACTCCCTTGGCGCTGTTTGGCTTCTCGTGGCTGGTGGTGGGCGGTTCGCTTATCGCCTACAGTTGCTATTTCTGGCTCCTCCGCAACACGCCCATCACTATGGCGATATCCTATGAATATGTCGTCCCTTTCATTGGCCTGTTCCTCGGCTGGCTCATCGGCGGGGAAAGTATCAATCTACATATGCTGCTCGCCTGTAGCCTGACGGTAGGCTCGGTATTCTTCATTATGCAGGACAGGCACCGGGGGGAAACGCGCCGC
>JAVVPD010000146.1:0-2775 GCA_036655975.1 Desulfovibrionaceae bacterium
AGTTTTTCAAAAAATTGTGTATAAATTCCGGCATCGTTAATCTGCTCGGCAAAAGTCATCTGCCCTGCGGTATTATAGATGAGTCGCTGGAAGGTGACGCGCACGGTGGATTGGCCGCTTTCCTTCTGTGCGGAAGCAAATTTTTTAAGATCATCCGTCAAGGCCTGCGCGGTGTTCTGGGCGATTTTCGTGGCAATACGTCCGCTGATTTCCGCCGGATAGCTCTTGCGTAAGCCTTCACTCACGGCCTTGGTCACGTCCAACTTGATCTGCGCGATGGCAGCAGGCGTTAGAGCCGAAGGTTCGGAACTTGCGCGCGCGTCTGAGGAATCCAAATCACGCATAACCATAGACACGCGGATAATTTGCTCTTTATCAAAATCCGCCCTCTGACCGTTCAGCGCCGCCAAAAAAGCCAAAGCCACCTGTCCACCGCTGGTGGCATCACGCCGCTTGGAAGCTACCAGCACCCCAAGCGTATATTCGGATTCATCCAAGGTAAAACCAAGATCCTGCAAGGTGGCTGCAGCCGCACTCAACATCGCCTGATGGTTAGAAGTCTCAAAACGGCGGGTCTGCACCTGCCTATCCGCCAAGGATTGCGGCGGTAAGTCCAGCGCGCCTTTCGGAACAGTGCTCACACAGCCCGACAAGCACAGGGCCATAAGCATGGTCGCGTAGCATTTTCGCATACTCATTCCTTAAAAAGAGGATTGCCGGTACGAATAATCGCGCACCGTGCCATGATCATCAAATTTGATAATGATTGTCAGGGTGCGCTGCGAGGTAGAACTGGCCCCCGCCGCAGCCGCGCTGCCGATCAAAAATAAACTTGCGCCCCCTTGGGAGCTGGACACGACCCGCTCGGTGGAAACTTTGTCGTACACCCATGTTTCGCGTCGCTGACTGTCGGAAGTCACCATATTGGGCGAGCCGAGTGCCGCCACCACCTCTGCGCCGGACATGCCTACTTTAATTTCGCGTTGCACGGTGCCCACCGTTACGCGGTCGGTACTATCATCACGCACGTCCGCCCGATGCTTGCCCGCCGAGGCACAGCCCCCCAGTAAACACACACTCATACCTAACACCACTAGACCTTTATACATAAAACCTCCTGCCCTGTGTAGCGGGGCACACGCCCTTTGTTTACATATATACCCTATCTCGTTTACAGGGTATAAATACTATCTATACGTGCAGACCATTGCAAGATAAAAGCCCCATATTGCTATTTGACAAGGACTACCCTACTCTTCGCCCTGCACTGAAATTCATCTCATAGGGAGCACACCCATGGTTACAGGTTTTGCCGATTTTTACCAGACCCATTTTGAACTATTCATGTTGATTATCAGAATTATTATGCTGCTCGTTTGCTATAATCTGTCGCGTGGTATTGCCCTGCGGCAGGGAATACAGCATGCCGGTAGCATCACCGCTATGCTGCTTGCCGGATATTGTATTCTTGTCTACATCTCCATGACGGGGGTGCTTATTCCGTACACAGCAATCTTTATCAGCTATTTTACCAAAACAAGACTCATAGATTTTCTTTTTCTGCCCTATCTGTGCCTTTTTCTGCCACTCGTCCTTACCTATGTCTACTTTTCCAACCGCAACGCACCGGGCACCCCCCCCTATGCCTTCTTTATCATACGCACTGCCATGGTCGCCTTTTTCTTTGACGCTGTGGTACTGATAGTTGTGCTGGGCATTTCATTACGCACTTAGCCCGAGCAAGAACGCCACACATACAGCAGCGCGCCACAGGCTTTGCCCATGACGCGCTGCTGTATGTCTATAGGGATAAAAAAACACAACCTAGGCATCCCTCACCCTAAAAAATCTGTTTTAACAAAGAATTACCCCCTTTCAGCAGGCTTGTACCTGCCGGAAGCCACGGCGTATAACTATTGGCCTTGGCGCTGAACAGGCTGGACTGCCCTCTGGCTTTGGTCAGAGCCATGGTGCCCGCTCCGGCGTAGCCAATGGCTTTGGAGCGTTCACCCGCCGCTTGCAAGCGCTTGTTATAGTCCTCCCACAGGCCTTGCTCATTACTCGCCAGCGCGTCCAATTCGCCTTTTTCCACCGTGTCGAGTTGTTTGTCCAAAAAGGAGCCTTGATCCACCTGCGCGCCGCTTGAAGCCGCCGCAAGACGTTGCTGCCCCACCATTCCGGCGGCTTCAAGGCGTTTTTTCTGAGCATTTTCATAGCCCACGCGCTTGGCCTCCTTGCCTTCATCCTCAATCATCTGCGCGTTCATTTCCGCAGATTTAGCCTGAAATTGCGCGGTTTCGTTGTCCATCATACCTTGAATCATGGCCGCATCGGCCTGCTGTTTCGCAGCCGACTGCTGGGCCTGCCCCTGTTGATAGGACGAATAGGCCGAAGCCGCCGTACCAATGGCGCTTACCGCCAGCCCGATGGCGGGAATGGCTTGTGGCATGACTATATCTCCTTTCGATACACGGTTTCCGTATTAACATAGCCCATGCGCCGCAAAAGAACTCCAAAATCTTTTTTGACGGTGCAGGTCTGCATAATATTTTGCACGCCCTTGTCCACCAAGGCGCGCTCTGCCGCTTGGAGCAGGCGCAAGCCCGCAAAGCCTTTGCGGTACGCGGGCGCAAGATACAATGCGTCCGACTGGGCCATGCGTATATGCTGCACATGCGGATACGCTTGCACAAAATAAATGGCATAGCCCGCTAATTCCCCCTGAACGCCGCGTGCCGTGGTAATGTGCAAAGCCCCCGCGCCTTCAATAGCCGC
>JAVVPD010000146.1:2826-3334 GCA_036655975.1 Desulfovibrionaceae bacterium
ATAAGCCCACATTCAGCTGTAAAGCATGGGCTTGCGGACACGAGCCCACCTCGTGCCAATGTTGGTGCAATAAGGGCATGGCCTCCCGCAAAAAATGTGCAAGGCATTCTGTTTGAAAGGTCATATTCATTGCTGTGCCAAGTCCATATCTAGGGTAATGGCCACCACCGTAAAGGGCATGGGGCGGTCTTGCACCAGCCACAGGGTAGAATCCGTGCCCATACCGCCGTTGGGGGTAAAATCCACATCGCCGCTAAAAGGCTGCACCGCCTCCCCCCAATGGTTAGGAATAAAAGGGATGTCGTAGAGTTGATCGCGGCTGGGGCCGTATTTTCCCCCTACCGAGGCAGAAAGGCGTAAGCCGCATTGCCCATAGGCCCGCATTTTGCCAAGGGTGCTGCCGCTTTGCATATCCGCTTCAATAGGCATGGGGGAAAGCGCCGAAGTGTAAGCCAAACCCACATGCACGGTGCTGGCAGCATAGGGCAACACAATTTTCCCGTTCTGC
>JAVVPD010000147.1:0-3226 GCA_036655975.1 Desulfovibrionaceae bacterium
TGGATGATGAAATCACCTGCGAAAACCTTTTACATATTTGGGGATAACATGGAAAATTTTACTTCTCATAACGAAACCCTAGCCGCCATAAGCCACGAAATGTTCGGGGATGCCATGCAGCTCATGGCTGTGGCTCCGTCCAGCCTGACTTTGCTCAAAGAAAATGCCCGCTTCTTCAAGCGTGAAACCTTTCGCCAGCTCCGCGACAACATCGCGGCGGACAAGCGCTTGTCCTCCGTCCCCCTATGCTATCGCCACCCTGACGGCACACTGGAAGTTCTCTCAGGCAATCATCGAGTAAAAGCCAGTATGGAGGCAGGCATCCCCGCAATCATGGTGCTGGTTATTACCGAAGAGCTTGAAAAATCAAAGCGTATAGCTATCCAACTCTCCCATAATGCTCTTGTGGGAGAGGATGACCAAAGCGTCCTCGCCAATCTGTGGGCGCAAATTGAGAGCGTGGCTGAAAAGCTGTACAGCGGCCTCGACAGTGAAGTCGTTAAGGAATTGAAGGATGTAGAATTGGTGAATTTCTCCACCCCGCAAATCCCCGCGCACGCCGTCACCTTTTTGTTTACCGATGCGGAAAAAGACAAGCTTTCTGAAATATTGGAACTACTCGAACAAGCAGCAAAAAAATCATCCGTAGTCCATGTATGCACGTCTGAACAATACCAATCCTTTACCAATCTGATAAAGGACATCAAAAACGCCGAAAAAATCCGTGACGCCTCTCTGGCCATGACCATGCTGCTGGAAGTGGGGGCCGCCTATCTTGCTGAACACACCCAAGCACAGGAGGCCGCCCAATGAGTTTCCTCGGCTCCATAGCTGGCCCCTTACGCAAGGTCATTTCCGCCTATGCCGCTGAAATTTCCGTTCCCGTACTGCTTCCCTGCGCGGGCAATTTCACTGTGGGCGCGGCCCTGCGCTCAGGCGGCTATCAAGGGCACATCACGGGCTGCGACATCACCCTGTACACTTCCGCGCTGGGTGCGTACCTCGCGGGCGACACCCTCCCCGTGTCCGAACGTGAAGACTGCCCCGACCACTTGCGCGGCTTTTTGGATTTCAGCAGCCCCGCACACCTTGCGGCCTCGGTGTCCATCATGCTGGACTTGCGCCAAGTCTGGAAATGTAATTCCGTCTGGCATCGGCGGGTGCTGGCAAATTACCGCGCCGCGTGGCCTGTGCTTATGGAAAAAACCCTCACCAAGCTCGCTGCCTACCGCGCCCACATGGCACAGGGGCAGGGCTTTAGCTACACCGCACAAGACGCCGTGGCCTTTCTGGACGCCCACGCCGCAAACCACGCCGTGTTTATCGCCCCACCCACTTTTGGCAGCCGTGATTACATCAATCAGGAGCGGATGCTGGCAGCCTCGGCTCAATGGAATGCCCCCGTATTTACTGAAATATCCTTTCAGGACACAGCCATTTACGAGCACATCACCAGCTTCAGCCAGTGGATGATCATCATGGAACGCCCCTTGCCCGAGGTGGAAAAAATTTTGGGTGAACCTGTGGCTGTTGTCCACAAGGGGCGCAAAAGCATCACCTATGCCTATGCGGGCCACAGCACCCGGCGCATCGTCACACGGGGCTATCTCACCTCCACCAGTCCCGGCCCCATCTTTCCCGGCGATACCCCTTTCAGCGGGCAGGAAGTCCCGGGCATCATTCGTTTGGACAAAAAGCAGACCGTGCGCATGAACGAACTTTTTATGAGTGTGCGCGTAGACTATTTTCTGGCAGACGTGGCTCTCTCACTGGCTTTATGCTTGGATAAAAAAATTATTGGCAAGCTTGATTTCAACCTCACCAAGCACAATTGGGCTTTAGGTCAAGATGGGCAGCAGATTTACCAGCGTTCCGACTTGGCAGTACCCAGCGTAGAATCGCGCCTTGCCAAGCTGGTGCTCATGTTCAGCCAGTCCCATGAGGTCAAGCAGCTCATCGACGACTGCTTTAAAGGCGACTACCGCTTCACCGTGACCACAGCCTTTTCCAAAAATCCCGTAAGCATGAAGTATCGCGGCATCTATAAGCTCCATAAAAGGCTGGAAGACCCCGATGGTTTCAGACTCAATTATTACGGTGAACTTGGGCAATACTCCTTGCACGAGGCCTATCAGCAATGGCTAAAAAAATTTCACAAGTAGGCGTATTTGTATGATTTTTTACTTGCACAAATTTCTAATAATGGTACTCTTTAGTTATGTCAGTTACTTACACAACACACAAGGAGTACACCATGAATATTTCGCGCAAAAAGCACCTTGCCCGCCTTATGTCCGCCGCATGGAAGTTGGCCCGTCAGGGCGCGCAGCGTTTCGGGGGCAGCGCGACTCTCTATTTTGCCATAGCCCTGCACCTTGTCTGGCAGGACAGCACCGCCAAACCGCAAGCCGTCTTTCATCGCGGCCTCGGTATGCAATACTGGTTTCCCGGCCTTGCCATGGTGGCGCAAGTCAAAAAAGGGCAATGCCTCTTGCCCGGCCTGTGCATGGAAAAGGCATAGGTGCCGCTATGCAGCTTGCCCCCAAACAACGTAACGCCATCAAACGTGAATGCCGAGCACAGGTACACGAAATGATGCTGGAACAATATCAACTCTATGATGCTATTTGGTGGGATAGAATCCGCATTGATAGTGCCCTGCTCGCCCATGGCAAAGAAATTGTGAACGACATCAACCGCCTTATGCCCAATTTGCTGACCCACGACCCGTGCATCAGCCCCTTGGACATCGTGGCAAGCCGCTATGGCTTTGAAGATACGTCCGATTTGATAGATTTTTTATTGGCATATAAACCCCGTGGCCCTGTTAAGGAGCGTTTTTATACGCAATTGCTGCAAGAATACACACAACAAACACCGGCAGTCGATGCCGTCCCCTTTTAGGAGAAGACGATGCTATCCACATCCTTTTTCGCCAGCAAAGCCCCCAAGGAGCGCAAGGTTTGCATTGCCAAATGGAACCGCTTTTGGAAAGGCCCACGGGCCACCCTTTTTGCACCTTCCAACCCCAAAGCCGAGGATTGGGCGGCAGCTTTCCAGTGCGACCTTGAAAGCCGTTTCCCCACAGCGCAATCTCTGCGCCGCTATCTTGCAGAAATAGAGCAAGCCACCCCCAACCCCATTCTGTGCTGTTTTGAGTTGGACGAAAAACAGTGCCACAGGCGCGTTCTAGCGGCATATATAAAAAAAATGTTGAATATAGACG
>JAVVPD010000148.1:0-1112 GCA_036655975.1 Desulfovibrionaceae bacterium
TGGATGATGAAATCACCTGCGAAAACCTTTTACATATTTGGGGATAACATGGAAACAGCAGCCTACAAAAACACCTTGTATGAAATGCCAAATTCCTCCCCAATGCGTTTTGCCATATCAAGGCCAATGCTTCGTTTGCCATTTTCCATTTCAGAAACATGGTGCTGCTTAAGCCCCAAGCGGTCTGCCATTTCAGCTTGGGTAATACCCTCACGCACCCGTAAGCCGCGCAAGGCCATTGCTGGACAACCATCGGGGAACACCTCAGAAACTGGATACAGACTATTGTCGCCAGGCGCATCCACATTCAAAGCATACCCCAAAGCGTGCATAACATCATGCAAAGCCAACATAATTTCATCTGCATCGTCTGCGGGCACGGTCAAGCACAGGTCAGTCAATCCTGCGGTAGTCTGCTTTTTCGTGAGCTCCAACATAGCGTATCTCCAAAAGTTCAAGTTGTTCTTTATTCACGCGCCACACTGCAACATAGCGGGGCTTCCCCTTATTCAAGTGGCAGTGATATACCCCCGCCTTCCCCACAAGTTTGCTAAAGTGGGGCCAGTGGGGCAGCACAGGGCCGCATTCCTCCATCTCACGCTTCAGAGTATACAGCGCGGCATAAATGTCAGGCGGCAGTTTTTTCAGCCCTTTTCTGGCATTGCCCGTAATCATTACTGTCCATTTCATGCCATAATAATACCTTGCTGGGGTATATTGTCAATAGTATTGACAGCCGCGTGGCTTTTGAGCAAGCTGAACTTCCCTAACTATCGAAGGTGCATCCCTTGCCTTTGTCATGCCCCACATGACAGAAAAAGTGGATTTTCTTGTTTCTGTCACCAATACACCTCTTTTAGGGGTGGGCACATATTGGCAGAACAACGTACTGGTGTCCGTGAGGTCCAGTCGGCTTTCGATAGGCCGGGGAGCGTTGTTCTGCCTTTTTTTGTTCCCAACCCCCAAAAACTATCGAGGTGCCTTATGTCCAAACTTACTTCTGTCCCCACAACAAACTTTGATGAACTCGCCCACCTGCGCCAAGAATTTCGGGAGTGGAGAATACTGACCACGTAAGTAAAAGGCCCTGCCTCCACTGAGGGGCGGGGCCA
>JAVVPD010000148.1:1122-3208 GCA_036655975.1 Desulfovibrionaceae bacterium
AGAAACAACAGGATTGGACATGAAAGCAAATGACCTCGATGCCTTGATAGAACAAAGCACCACCACAGACGTGCAGGTGCTGCTCAACGCGAAAGAGCAGGCAAAACGGCAATCTCTGGATGACCCAAGCCCCGCAAATCTTAATGCTTTAGAGCGTGCCTCCAAAATGTTGGAGAACGCCGTGAACAAATCACAAAATTTAAAGGATTACCGTGCAGCCCTCGCCCACATCACCAACGAATTAGGCCGAAAAATAGGCAAAACTAAGCTCTATGCCGATATTTCAGCCGGAAAACTCAAAAAAGAGGCAGACGGCAGCTTTAAAACGCGCAATGTGGAAAAATACGCGGCCTCCTTGTCCATGCTGGGCACGCCTGACGCGCTGATAGAAAGGGTGGCAGATCGCGCCCGCCGCAAGGATGAACAAGAAATACGCCGTATTGCCGCCGTTGCCGACCGTGAAGAATTTACCCTGCAGGTCAAAAAAGGCGAGTTTGTGCCAAAATCCAAGGTGCATCTGGAGCTTGCCGCCCGCGCCGTCACCCTGTCTTCCGGCATTAAAACCAGCTTGGAAGCCCACATTCTGGACATCGTGTCCGCTGCGGGTGGCGACCCCAAAAAAGCCACTGCCGTGCTGGAGCGTCTTGAATCCCTTCTGGACGAAGCCTTTAACGACTACAGCCGTGAAATGGAATTTGAAGTCACCTTTAGCGATGAAGCACGAGACAGCGAATAATGCAATGTGAACTCTGCCCCCGCCCGTCTGTAGCCTCACCCACGCAGACCCCACAGCGCCAGTGCCTGACCATTCCCGCCATTCCCGCGTGGCTGCCGGAGACCGTGGCCCGTGATGTCCGCGCCCACTGTGCCCGGCTTTCACCACTGGCCCAAAAGGGCGGGGGCATCGTGTTCACCTTTTCCAAAGGAGAAAAAAAAGTCATGCGCCGCCGTAAAAAAATCCCCGTCAGCCAATGGGCTGAACGTCACCGAGTGCTAGAAATGTCTTCCATACCCGGCAAGTGGAAAAACCTGTTTACCCCCTACCTTGTGGGCATCATGGACGCGGCAGGCACCACGGGTATTGAAACGGTTATCGTCTGTAAAAGCCCGCAAACCGGCGGTTCTGAGGCGGGGCATAACCTCGTGGGCTGGTGCATAGACCGCTCCCCCGGCCCCGTGCTCTACGTCTACCCCGACGAAATCACCGCCCGCGAAAACGCCAAAGACCGCATTATTCCCATGCTCACCGCCTCCCCGCGCCTGCGCGATTACATGACCGGCACGGCGGACGATGCCAGCAGCCTGCGTATCAACATGGCCCACATGCCCATCTATCTCGGCTGGTCTGGCTCAGTGTCGCGCCTCGGCAATAAGCCCATCCGCACGCTCATTCTGGACGAGCTGGACAAGTACAAAAATCCCAAAAACGAAGCCACTAGCGAAACCCTCGCCGAATTACGCACCACCACTTGGCGTAATCGCAAGCACATTCTCAAAATTTCCACCCCCACCACTGAGGAGGGCCCCATCTGGCAAGCCCTCACGCAGGAGGCAGGCGCGCGTTTCGACTATTGGGTAGCCTGCCCGCACTGCGGAATCCACCAGCTCATGCACTTTGAACGCATCGACTGGCCCGGCAAGCCGGAAAGCTGCGGAGCGGCTCTCCGGCCAATGGGGTGCAGGGGCTCAGGCCCTGCCGAGGGGCGTGGGGGCGAGCAGCCCCCGCATCCAGAAAGCGAACCCAGCGCCGAAATCATGCTCACCAAACGCCTTGCCACCTATCCCTGCGAACACTGCGGCGCGGTATGGGATGACGGCGACCGCGATCGCGCCGTGCGCCGTGGTCAGTGGCGCGAACGCAGCAGCGGCCTCGAACTCATGAATCATATCGCCGTCCACAAAACCCTGAAGGTCGGCTTCCACATTCCCGCGTGGCTGTCCTATTTCGTCAGCCTGTCCGAAGTGGCCGCAGCCGCCCTCAAATATAAAGAAAGCGGCAAGTTGGACGACCTCAAAACACTGCAAAACCAATACAAGGCCGAACCGTGGCAGCAGGAACGCGCCAGCCGGTCTGAAGACGCCATCC
>JAVVPD010000149.1:0-3090 GCA_036655975.1 Desulfovibrionaceae bacterium
AGGAAGCGTTTGCAATAAAGCCTGATAGCGCCGTGCTACCACTTGCCGTGCGTGCATTTCATCAGGAAAAATTTCCAGTTTCGCCAAAAGGATAGCTGCTTGCAGCGTATCAAGGCGCCCGTTTGTTCCTAGGCGTACATTATCATTTTTATCCGTAGCACTTGCACGGCCGTGATAGCGCAAAGAATCCAGCATGGAGGCCAGCGCAAGGTCATTGGTAAAAACAGCGCCTCCATCTCCATAACAGCCCAAGGGTTTGGCAGGGAAGAAACTGGTTGTTGCGGCATGACAACCACAATTACACAAGGCTTTCCCTTGGTATTGCCCGCCAAAAGCTTGGGCTCCGTCTTCCAGCACCATAAGCTCATGTTGTGCCGCCAGCGCCAGCAAACGATCATAGTCCGCCGGATACCCGAACAAATCCACGGCCAAAATAGCCCGCGCCCGCATTTTTTGCGTAATCACCTGAGGTGGCACAGGATACACGCGCGCATCCTGCGTGTTCACAGCCTCAATAGCCAAGGTCAAAGCGTCCGCATCAATATTGTATGACAGCGGGTCAATATCAACAAACACGGGTATTGCCCCTGTAGCGGCAATACTCTCGGCGGTGGCGATAAACGAGAAAGCAGTAGTGAACACAACATCGCCCGGGCCGATCTGCAACGCTTTCAACACAAGATCGAGCGCATTTGTTCCAGACGCACACCCAATGACGCTCCGCGCCCCTGAAAATGCCTCTAGGTTTTTTTCCAATTCTCTAACTTCCGGCCCCATAATATACTGCCCATGGTGCAACACGGCGTTTATACGGTTATGCAATGTTTGCCCAAGGCGCTTTTGTTGCGCTTTAAGATCGATATAGTCCATTGGTATCCCTCGTATCAGACGTATCATATTGCTTTTTTAAAAAATAATGTAAAAATGTGCAGGAAGCAAGAATAAAACGTACCTGTATACTGCAAACACACGCCGTATGCCCTCACGGTATCTCCCTTTAACAAAGGCAAGCGGCTACATATTTTCAAGCACTTTTTATACTTTTTATATCTTTATGCAAATATCAAGCCAACACCACAGGCTATGGGCACTTCACATGTGTATCATGGCATGAAGTTTGCTTTCTCCCATTACCGTCACACTATTGTCAAAAAATTGTCCACACGGTAGACTTTAATCGCGCGTGCAAGGAGTTCGGTATGTGTCCCCATATTTCTCTACTTTTTACCTGCTATAATTGTATCGATTATCTTCCAGACACCATACAATCCTTGCAGGCTCAAAGCTATCAAGATTGGGAAGCCATTTTTGTTGACGACGCCTCCACCGTGGGGAATATTCAGACCCTCATAGCCAAGCTGAACGATCCGCGTATCCGCACCACGCGGCATACGGTGAACAAGGGGGCTGGCGCGGGATTTAACACCGCGTTTAGCTTGAGCACAACCCCTATTATCATGATTCACGGGGCAGATGACTTGCTTGCTCCTGACTATGTTCAAAAAGCCCTAGCAGTATTGGATGCCCACCCGGATATCGACCTTGTATTCCCCAACTACCAACTTTTTGGAGCCAAATCGGCAGAATGGAAATACACCATCCGCGACATGGCTGACTTTGCAACTTTACAATGGATTCCAGCAGGGTGCGCTTTTCGGCGTGCGCTCTGGGAGCGTTCAGGGGGACATTACGAAGGGCCAGAACTTCGCCATGGCAACATCGATTGGGATTTTTTCCTCTCCATCGTGGAATCTGGCCCCTTGCGGGTAAAGCATATTGATGAGGCCCTGTACCTGTACCGCCAACATTCCACCAATATGAGCAACAAGCGCTCCTATAATGAGCATATCACCCGGGAATGTATGTATAAACGGCATAAAAAGTTTATTGACGCCCAAGGGCGCGGGGCGGGTTTTCTCTTTGACGGCTATGTGGAAGCGGCAGACGCTTCATGGAAAAAAGGAGAAAAATATAGGGCGGGAACACTGGCGCAGCAGGCTGTCACCCTCATTCCCTTCAGCAGCCCAGCCCTTCCCACCCTAAAACTGTCCGTCAAGCAAGCCGTAAATACCGTGGCCCGTCTGACACTACAACTGGAAGCCGCTGGTGTACAAGCACTTGCCGTTACTCCAGAAAATATTGACACCCGCCTAACCTTAGCAGCACTATACATTTTCTTGGGGAAACACCTTGAAGCTCGCGAACAGTTTGAAATTTTATTGGGACACATGATCGGTAACAAAATTTTGCAGCCCGTACCGGACATATTACTCATGCTCATGGAGAGTATAGACCCAGAAAAAGACGCGCAAACCCTGCGCGAAGCTTTGCACATGGCCCTACAGATTAACCCCCTGCACGCGGGAGCAAATTTATGCCAACTCCGCCAAACCTTGGCCGCAAAGCGCCCCAATCAGGCTATCCACATTGCACGTCAATTGGCAGAACGTAGCCACGGTTCACAGGAAGCTTTAGAAGTACTGGGCACTATGTTTGTGGAACTGCACAACAATTTCCCCACCTATGCCAAAAGCCTTCAAACACGCATGGAAACATCCTATGTTGCCCCCCCCCTTCCGCAGCCCAGCGACACACCGCTCATCGAGCGTATCTATGACTCGGCTTTGGGGAGACGCTTACACTGGAGCTATAGAGCCAAAGATTTGTTTGAAACATACGGGCATTTGCGCGGCGGTTTTGACGTACTTACCAGCGTTTTACAAAGGGTGAAGCCCCAGCGTATTTTGGAAATAGGCTGCGGCAACGGGCGCAATCTTGTCCTCTTCGCCGAGCATGGGCTTGAATGTGTGGGACAAGAAATTTCTGCCTCCGCACTGGAACTTGCTAAGGCTAGACAGTTGGCACATGTTACCCTAGTTGATACCCCTGTTCCTGAATTACCCTATGCCGAAGGCTATTTTGATCTTGCTGTCAGCAACCGTGTATTACAGCATATCCCAGACGCAGAAGCTCGGCAAATGGACAGTAATTTTTCGGTATTTTATTTCGGTACATACGCATGCCTTTTCCAGTGCGACTTTTCATTATACCGAAATATTCCCGTACGAAGTAAATTTTGTCTAAAGTTCT
>JAVVPD010000150.1:0-3047 GCA_036655975.1 Desulfovibrionaceae bacterium
ATGTGGGCAGCATGGGCGGCATCAGCGCCCTGAAAAACGGCTCCTGCCACCTTGCCGGCATGCACCTGCTTGATGAATCCACAGGGGATTTCAACTTTTCCTTCCTTGATACCTATTACCCCAATGCCGACCTCACCCTTATCAATCTTGCCATTCGCCATCAGGGGATCATCACCGCCAAGGGCAACCCTCTGCACATTCAGGGCGTGGAACAATTGCGCGGGGGCAACATTCGCTACATCAACCGCCAGCGCGGCGCAGGTACCCGTATTTTATTGGCACCTCAAGCAGGCCCACATTGCCCCGCATGAAGTGACCGGATACGATAAAGAGGAAAGCACCCACATGGCCGTAGCCGTCAATGTGCTTACCGGAGCCGCCCACTGCGGCATGGGCATTTTTGCCGCCGCCAAAGCTCTGGATCTCGGTTTTGTGCCCTTGGCCCGCGAACGCTATGACCTTGCCATTCCCCGGGCCTTTCTGCAAACCCCGCGCGTGCAGGCCGTTATCAGCCTGCTGCAGACGCCCGCCTTCCAAGAGCGCATTACCGCCATGGGGGGCTATGAAACCTCCCTGACCGGACAGGTGATGCACAAAGGGATCTGCTTGGGCTAAAGCATTTTGCTGAGGGAGCGTCTGGAATCAAAAATGCTTTAAAACCCAAGCAGAAAAGGCTGCCGTGGGGCCTAGCCCTCGGCAGCCTGTTGAGCAGCCGGCATTACGGAACAAAAACGCGCAAGAGTCGTGTACAATTGCTGGGGGTCAATGGGCTTGCTCAAGTGTGCCTGCATGCCCACAGCAAGGCTTTTTTCACGGTCGCCGCTCATGGCATGGGCGGTCATGGCAATAATAGGGAGATGATTGTATTCTGGAGACTTGCGAAGTATCCGCGTGGCTTCTAGACCGTCCATTTTCGGCATCTGAATATCCATCAGCACCACGTCATAGTTCTGACGCTGCACACAGTTCAAGGCTTCCCGCCCATTGCCCACAACCTCCACCACGCAGCCGGCCTGCTCCAGCATTTCTACGGCAATAAACTGATTAATTTCATTATCTTCTGCCAATAACACCCTTTTACCTATCAGGTTTTTCAGGGCCGCTTCGGCGGGATCAAGCGCCGGGCTTACCTCCGTATTGACAGATTCCACGGGCACAAGGGCAAAGGGCAACAGCACCGTCACCTTTGTCCCCTGCTGCGGCTGGCTCTCCACGGTAATGGAGCCGCCCATAATCTCCGTAATCCGGCGAATAATGGCAAGCCCAAGCCCCGTACCCCCGTATTTTCGGGTGATAGAGCTGTCCGCCTGCATAAAAGCGCTGAACAAACGGGCAACTTGTTCCTCCGTCATGCCGATGCCGCTGTCTTGCACCGTGCAGCGCACACTCACGCGGGAGCTCGAAATCTCCGCCAAGCTACACTCAATGATGATGGCGCCGGACGCGGTAAACTTCACCGCATTCGAAAGAATATTGTTAAATATCTGCCCCACGCGCAAAGCGTCCCCGCGCATAAGAGGGGGGATACGGGGGTCATAGTGCAATTGCAAATCCACCGCATGGGCTTCCGCCTGTGGCTGAAACAACAGCAATGCGTCTTTCATCACATTTTCGAGGCAAAAATGTTTTTGCTCCAAAACCAATTTATTCGCCTCAATCTTCGAAAAATCTAAAATATCTGAAAGAATATCCAGCAAACTCTTGGCAGCTCTTTCCGCCTTTTTAATATAGTCACGCTGCGTGGGCAGCAGTTCGGTACGCAGCACAAGATACAGCATGCCGATAATGCCGTTCATGGGGGTACGGATTTCGTGGCTCATATTCGCCAAAAATTCCCCCTTGGCAATGTTGGCGCTCTGCGCTTTGTGCATGGCCTGTTCCAGCGCAAGGGTACGGCTTTGTACTTCAGATTCCAAAAGCTGCGTTCGTTCTTCTTGGCACAGGCTCGCCATTTTTTGGCTTTGGATATCAACACAGATACCGCTCAACACCACGGTGGACGTGTGGCCCTCCCTTTCCGTTATTTTACCCCGAAAAAGCAACCAATACCACGCATCCTGCACCAGTAGCCTAAACTCACACTGCAACGCGCGCCCCTGCCGCACGGCGGGTGCGTGCACCGCTGCCTGCAAAATCTTCCGGTCATCAGGGTGGCATTTTGTATAAAAATCCGCCGCGCTGATAAAACCGTTCGCAGCGTCACACTGGCATAAGCGGGCAAAAAAGGTATTGATATAGAGGCGATCTTTCTCCAAATCCCATTCCCACGTGGCAATGTTGGCCCCGTCAATAATCATCGCCAAACGTTCTTCGCGTTTTTGCACCAAAGCCAAAACCATGTGTACCAGCACACCCACGGCAATAATAATACACACCCCAAAAATGGCGTACACGACAAACATATTCTTGACCAAATCCAGCACAGGCGCAAAGACCGGATCTTTATAGCGCGAAATAATAACTTTCCAGCCCTCGAACATGCCGGGAGTTTTTTTCTGAATATAGGTCGCGATACGGGGATGAAGATCTTCCTGCTGCATTTGCAGAGTTCCTTCAGCGGGGTTCAAACGCATATCGAGTAAAGCAGGAGACAGCACACTGCCAGGAACATATTCCGCGCTCGAGGAAACCACCACGCGGTCATGCTCGTCTACCACCGTAACCGTAGACCCCTGTGCGGTGTGTACTCTTTTGTTGAATTCTTCCAACAGAGGCGCTGTTTCCAGCAATAAAAGCACGTAGCCTCCGTGCTTATCCCCCGTCATGACTGGCGAAACAAAATAGGTTATCGAAAGATGGTTCACCGCTCTGATAATGCCTTCACTGGTACCGCTGGTGGCAATTTCCTTAATCTGCGCCGCAGACAGAAGATCTGCCATTTCACACCAAAAGGTCAGCAGGCACTCCCCCTCTGCTCCGGTAATAATAATATTTGAATGCGCGGCATGCCCTTTGAGTATGTCCTGCATAACGTGCTGGAGATTAGCCCGCCACTCCTCCCGCAGTTCTTTGGAAATATCTGGGCGTATGGCTTGCTGCAGCACATA
>JAVVPD010000151.1:0-2845 GCA_036655975.1 Desulfovibrionaceae bacterium
CATGTCCGCATAGCGGCGGATAGGCGAAGTAAAATGACAATAGGAGGTAGACGCCAGCCCAAAATGCCCCTCATTTTCAGGCTGATACCGCGCTTGTGGCATGGTACGCAAGCACAAGCGCCCCACCAAAAATTCTTGTTGTCCGCCCTTAGCCTCCCGAATCAGCGCTTGCACATGGCTGGCATCGGGCTTGGGCGGCAGAGCAGGTGCCAGCGAGGTGGACGCAAGGGTGCGGAACAAGCCGGCTAAACGGTCTGGCTCTGGCTCTGGGTGCACACGAAATACAAAAGGCGTGTGCTTGGCTTCCAGAAAACGGGCCACGGCTTCGTTAGCGGCTATCATACATTCTTCAATCATACGGTGCGCGAACAAACGCACCCGCCGTTTGATATTTATAATCACGCCCTGATCATCAAACACGTATTCCGGTTCCGGCAATTCAAAGTCCAAAGAACCGCGCTCCTCACGCATGAGCACCAGCACCTTACTCAGCGCCACAGTTTCTTCCAGCATGGTCAGGCACGCACCCGCCGCTGAATGAGCAGAACCTGCTTTTTCCAGCACTTTCGCCCGCCCGGCGGCGTCATTGTCCACCACAGCGGCCTGTACTTCTTCATAGGTCAACCGCGCCGCAGACCGAATGACCCCAGCGGCAAAGCGGCTGGCTCCAGCCTGCCCATTGGCGGCAATGGCTATTTCAGCCACCATGACTAGCCTGTCCACAGCGGGTTTCAGACTGCACAAACCGTTGGACAAGGCTTCTGGGAGCATAGGCTCCACCGAAGTGGGAAAATACCACGAATTGGCCCGTTCTTGTGCTTCTTTGTCCAAAGCAGAATGGGGGCGCACATAGTGGGTCACGTCGGCAATAGCCACCCGCAACAACCAGCCTTTACCTTGTTTTTCCACATGAATAGCATCGTCAAAATCACGAGCACTGTGGCCGTCAATCGTCACAAAGGGTAAATGACGCAGGTCTTCACGCTCCGCCATATCCGCAGCAGAGGGGTCTGCCCCCAAGGCGGCGGCTTCGTCCAGCGCGGCTGGAGGAAAGGCGTCGGGCACTTTATGATTCAACTTGACCAAGCGTTCCTGCACGGCCACATCGTCTTCACACCCAAAGCTGCGGGTTGCCACCGCCGCCCATAAATCTGGGGTGAGCCGTTTTTGCGGGGTCACGGCCAGTAATTCCCCAGCCCTAGGCATTGCCGCAAGCCCTGTAGGATCAACCTGAAATTGCACAATCAAGCGCGGGTCTGCCGCTCTGCACAAAATCAGCTTGCTGGTGACCTTGGTACCGATGGCATGCATGACCCGCACCACCACTTCGGTCTGGGCACGTTCCAGCACTTCTATAATGCGGCCTTCCGGTTTTTTGCCCGCACTCTTGCCCTGAGGGGGCGTTACCGCCACCTTTACCAGATCACCGTGCCAAGCCTCCCCCGCTTGCGCGGGATGAATGAAAATATCTTGCACCACCCGAGGGGGACGCGCATGAGCGCGCTTGTCCACTTTGTCTCCACGCTTTTCTGTATCATCACTCTCAACGGCGCCGCCTTTGAGCGGGGTGACAAAACCCACTCCCGAACGCTGCACGGCATAGCGCCCTATCACCGTATGCACCATGGACACGGGCAGCCACGCCCCCCCGTGCATACGTACCAATTGACCGTTGTGCACCAATTTTTGCAGCAGATTTTCTATCCACGCTTTTTCGTTGCGGGTCACGCGCGCCACGCGCAAAATAGCGTCCAATCGCAAGGGCTTATTGGCAGCTGTTAATAAAGTCAATAAGATAGGAGCGTCCAGTTGAGCGGGAGTATAAGGGCGGGCGGATGCACCCGCAGCAGAAGCCGCAGCTTTGCCGGAATGTTGTGAAGGCATAGTATTTCCTCAGTAAAAAGCGAAAGCAGGGAGCCGAAACCCCCTGCCAATGAATACATCGAAAGGCGCACTCTGCGCGGGTTATTCCCTGTTGCCGCCGAACAAACGCAGCATCATCAGGAACAGGTTAATAAAGTCCAAATACAAGGTCAGCGCGCCTAAAATAACCCCACGGCGCACGGCTACGGCATTATCTAAAGGCGTATTAGCGCCAAATTCACGCAATTTCTGCGTATCGTAGGCGGTCAATCCCGTAAAAATCAACACGCCAAGGCAGCTGATCACAAAGTCCATCATGGAACTTTTTAAGAAAATATTCACCACCATAGCGATGAGTATGCCAAACAGGCCCATCATTAAAAAGCTGCCCATGGCGGTTAAATCACGCTTGGTCACCGTGCCATAGATGCTCATCGCCAAAAAAGTTCCCGCCGTAACCGTAAAGGCATTGGCAATGGAACCCATGGAATATACCATAAAAATACTGGAGAGGGTCGCCCCTGTGAGCGTGGAATACAGAACAAAACAGCCCGTTGCCATGCCCGAAGACATTTTTTGCACCGCCGCTGAAAGCGCAATCACCAAGCCAAATTGTGCAATCACCAGCGCAATGAGCACCATAGTATTCCCCAGAATCATCTGGCTCAGGGCGGGCGTACTGGCGACAAACCACGACGTGCCTGCGGTTACCGCAAGGCCCACGGTCATCCATTGATACACCTGACGCATATACACAGAAGCAACGCTGACCCCAGTGCTGGAAAGAACACGCGAATTACCCATAAAATCCTCCATAAATTTTGAGACTATGCCTTCGTCCAACGCAAGACGATATTTACAAAATAGCACGATACTTCAAGATGCTGACTATATATAATACATCCTATCCTCAGACGCAAGGCCCCTCAGGGCTACCGCATCTAATTGCTAGCAAAGAAATGCTCAAGGGCGAAATTCCAAT
>JAVVPD010000152.1:0-2781 GCA_036655975.1 Desulfovibrionaceae bacterium
TGGGCCTGCTACGGCAGGCGGGGGGAGCACCCCCGCAAAGGTCATGCGGTGCAGAGGGCAGGGGCCGTGTTGGCGGATTGCCGCAAAGTGTTCCTTGGTGCCGTAGCCTTTGTGACGTATAAAACCGTAGAGCGGGTAATGGGTATGGAAAATATCCATTATCTGATCCCGAAAGGTTTTGGCGAGGATTGATGCGGCGGAAATGGCCGCTTCGAGCGCGTCTCCGCCCACAATAGTGTGTTGAGAGGGCACTCCGGCGCTAAAGGCGGCGCAATACTGCTGCAGCAAGGGGCGGGGAATACTTTTATTGCCGTCAATGAGCAAATGGACGGGCTGCACACGTAAAGTACGTACCGCGCGGCTCATGGCGTGGAAAGTGGCTTGTAAAATATTGCAGCGTTCAATTTCACGGGGCCAACTGAGGCCCACACTCCACGCGAGGGCCTCGGCCTTGATTTGTGGAGCCAGACAGGCCCTTTGCTTAGCGCTGAGAACTTTGGAATCATTCAAACCCGTCAGGATAACATGCGGGGGCAATATGACGGCTGCCGCCACGACCGGCCCCGCCAGACAGCCGCGCCCGGCTTCGTCAAGCCCCGCCGTGCCTTCGGCAGGTACGGTAAAGGGGCAATACAACAGGCCTTGGCTGTGTGTGGCGCTTGTGTTGCGGGGGCGTTTCGCCATATATTTTTCCTGGCTCAAGTGCAGCACCAAAAGGGAGAATGGTTGCCCACTCTCCCTTTTGCAGCACAGCAAACAATAATATTTAGTAGCGCTTTTTGGGCTTAATACGTGCGGCCTTACCCTTGAGTTCACGCAGGTAGTACAGGCGGCTACGGCGTACACGGCCTTCGCTGACCATTTCCACGCGTTCAATAAAGGGGGAGTGCAGGGGGAAGATACGTTCAACACCCACACCGTCCGACACTTTACGCACGGTAAAGGTAGCATTGGTGGTACCGCGATGTATGCAGATCACGTTGCCCTGAAAAATCTGTACGCGTTCCTTTTCGCCTTCCACAATACGCAGGTGAACTTTCACCGTATCGCCGGAACGGAAAGAGGGAATGTCCAGACGCATCTGTTCCCTTTCAATCTTTTGGATGATGTTCATGCTCAAACTCCTTTTTTCGCTAACGCAGAGGACACTGCCGTATTCTTGTGGGTCGCTGGCACTGCCCAAGCGTCCAAGATGCGTGATACCGCGTCGTTGATGGTGTATGTATGCTTCAAGGGAACGTACGTCAATGAAGACTTAATAGATGTCCCCTAAAATTCTGTCTGCCACGATGGCGGCGGCCGCACGCACGGAGAGGTGGTTATAGCCGTCTAAATACCGTATGGGGCGCATAATCCCGTCGCACAAAGCGAGCACCTCTGGTGCTAGGCCATGCCCCGTGCCGAGAATCAGCAGGACAGGGCTGTGCTCCAGCCATTGGCGTACCCCGCTGGGGCTTAACTGCGGCACTTTATCCTTGCCATCGGCCCAGCGGGCGCTGGTGCCCAGCAGCAGCGGCTGTTGCCCTGTACGCGCTGCAAGGTCAGCCACGGCATCTTCCAGCAGACGCACGGGACGAACCACGGAAAAAGCTTTTTTTCTATCGGCATTGCCTCTGCCACCGGCGCCTGCGGTCCAGTGGTGAAGAATGTCAGCAAGCACCTGCATTTGATCGTCCAGAGGGCTTGCTACATAGAAGCCACCAAGACCATAGGTGCATGAACTGCGGGCTATATCGTGAATATCAAGATTTGTCAAAGAGGAACAGCCGGAATTTTTGCCCTCAATAATGACTGGGTAGTGCAATAAGGCTATATTGAGGTTGCGCCCCAGCCTTCTGCGTGGCTGCAAATCCAAGTAGGCCGCGTCTTTTTGGTTTAAGGGGGCCTCAGCCAATAATGCCGGGCGCACCCTTAAGGTGGCTTGCAAAGATTTTTCGTGTCGCCACGCGGCAATACGCGCATGGTCGCCAGAGCGCAAAATTTCGGGTACGGCGTGGCCTTCAAAGGCTTCGGGGCGGGTATAGTGGGGGTATTCTAAAAGCCCCGCTGAAAAACTTTCGTCGTCGCCGGATTCTTCCTTGCCCATGAAGCCTGGCACCAAGCGGGAGACGGCTTCAATAATGTGCAAGGCCGCTGTTTCGCCCCCGTTGAGTACGGCATCGCCTACGTTGACATATTCAATATCAAAAAGATCCGCCAAACGTGCGTCAATGCCTTCGTAACGCCCACATACAAGGGTGAGATGCTTTTCCAAGGCCCACTGGCGGGCTTTGGCTTGGCAAAACGGCTCCCCGCTGGGGGCCATAACCAGTATGCGCCCTCGGGCACTTTCTGGGGTGATAGACCGTAAGGATTGAACCAAGGGGTCAAGCAGCATAACCATGCCCGGCCCGCCGCCGTAGGGGCGGTCGTCCACACTATGGTGATTGTCCGTGGTGTGGTCACGCGGATTAAAAAAATCAACAGCCAGTATCCCGCTTTGACGCGCTTTACCCATCAAAGCCGCCGACAAGGGCGAATCGAAAAATTCGGGGAACAAACTGATAATGTTGAAATGCATGGATACTACGCTTTTGTGGGCACGGCTAAAGTGTCAAAGGACGGGTGAGTATGGGGGAATATGCCTGAAAAATCAAGCCTACATTCTGGGGGAGGCCAGAGCCTCCCCCAACAAAGGCTTTAGCCTTTTTTCATGTCTTCAATCAGGCGGGTGAGCACTTGGGCCTGACCAGAAAGGTCGGACACGGCTTGTGCGGCCTCCTGCATGGCGCGTGCTGTTTC
>JAVVPD010000153.1:0-2703 GCA_036655975.1 Desulfovibrionaceae bacterium
TTATATTTTTGCTTTCATACATTGAACGCCTCACCCTATCCACCAAAATAGTTATATTCTGTACGGGCTTTGCGCGGGGCCGTGCTATAATCCACGGGTGTGCGAAATCCGGTAACGGCATAGCGCAGGGCATCGGCAGCGTGGCTCGTCCAATCATGCAGGGGGCTTGAGGCAAACACATCGTGCCGTGCCCGCCATTCACGCCGATAATTACGCAAGGCGTTCAGGCCCACTTTACAGCGCGTAGCGTCAAACCACATGCGGGGCAATTTCTGGCGCACAGCGCTCACCCCGTCCACCACGGGCAATTGGGGCGCTACGCTAAAGCTGATGCCAAGGGCCGCCGCACTTTCTAAGCGGCTGGTGCCCGTCCCCAGCTCCCGCACCCGAATATCATGGGGCGCAAAGTGCTGTCCGTAAACATAGCCTTTGTCTTGCAGCACCTTAGCATAATGGCTGAGCCCCTCACCATTCTGCTCGTAATAGTCAAACACCCGCCAATCGCCCGAAGGTTCCACCTGAAAAAACCAGATAGCCGTGGCATCGTCCATGCCCAAATCCCACGCCGTGTGCACGGGCAATTGCGGACTGTGGCTGATAGCTGCAATGCGCTGTTGGGCTTCAAGCTGCTCAAGACAAGCTGCAAAATAGGCGCCCTTAACCGCCGCCGCAAACGAGCATTCAAATTCCTGCGCGTAATCTTCGGGCGTCATGGAGCGCCTGGCCGCCGCCAATTCGTCAGCAGGAAGATAGCCTGTTTCCGAGGCCCGAAACATAAAGTGCGACCATTGCGCGGCATCTTCGACTATTGCCGCTTCCTGTGCCTCGCTCCACACGTCATACAGCAGATTATTCGTGCCGTTGGGCGTGCCCACAAATAAAGCCCGCCCGCGCCTGTCCGCCAGCATGGGGCGAATAATGCGCGTCCACACCTCCGGATGCATGTCTGCCGGTTCATCCAACACCACATCGTCTAAATACATACCGCGCAGCGCGTTGGCATTGTCCGTGCCAAACAGACGAATCCGCGCGCCCGTGGGCAAGTCGCACCGCAATTCCGTTTCATGAAATTTCACCCGTGGAATACCGCCCGCATAGTGCTTGAGGTAATCCCACGCTACGGCCTTCACCTGCCCAAAATAGGGGGCCATATAGGCCCCGCGCCAATCCTCGCGCCCGTCGCGCACGGCCTGACGCAGCAGATCATTAATGGCGGCCACGGTTTTGCCAAAGCGACGATGACAAATCATCACGCAAAAACGGCTGCGGGTCTGGTGAAAGCGCCATTGCAAAGGACGCGGCGTATAGGGCATGACGGTTGGCACGAGCGATGTTCCTTGGTATGAATACCTGATTGATGAACGATTATTCCCCACCTTGTCCCGCGTCATTCCCCCACATGAGGATAACGCGGGTGGGGCTGGCGGCAGCGCCCTCGGGGGCTTTGTCACCCTCGCGCACGGCTTTGAGGATAGTGTGCAGTTCTTTTATTTCCTTAACCATGTCGATGCCCTTGTCCGCCACTTGCGCCACCGCCAAATTTTCGGTCAAGGCGTCCAAACGCAATTCCAAGGCATCCAGAAGCCGCTTTTGGCGACGCACAGAGGTTTTTTTACACATAACTCCCACCTTTACGGCTCCACAGGCGCGACCTTACGCTTGATGACGCAAATAATTGTCTTGGCGATCCAAAGCACGTTCCAAACGCACCATCAGCCGATCCACCCCCGAAATACGCGCATCCACCACCTTGATGTCGCCGCGCAGCGATTCCACCGCTGCCGCAAGACCGCTCAGGGCCTCACCGTCGGGTAATTGCGCCACTCGGCTCTCAAGTGCGGTCAGGCGATTATCCAAGGCCTGCTGGGCGCGAGATTCTCGGCTCACATGCAAGGCAAATTCGTCCGAGCGCACAAAAACCCGCCGCAAGGACCACAAGGCCCACGCAAATAATCCTTGTACCACGAGCACCAGCAGGGTGGCGCCTTCCGCAAACAGGTTTTCAAAAGGCATATCAAGTTCTCCTTTGCCGCATGCTGACGGCACTTACCAGCCCAAACCCAACATGCCGAGCAGTAGGGTCATAATATCCTGTAACACACTGGGCGGCAGCTTCGTGTCCGGCCAGTAGGTGAGCACAATGCCGCGCCCCACAACCTCCCAAGCAAAAACTGCGGCCAGCACCCAGCCCAAAAAAGACCGCCACAAACGTAAATGAGACATCGGCGCGTTGGCTATTTCCGCTTCGTTAGCGCGATTTTGCCCTTCCACCACCTTAGATTTTTCGGGAGAAAAGCGGTCTACTACCGTCGTCACCAAGGTACCGATCAATCCTAATGGCCCCATCATGCTAAACCTCCCTTTCCACTTGCGCCAAATAGTTGCCTAAGGCCACACAACGGTTTTGCCAACCCTGCAAAAAAGGCTTCAAATCCGCACGTCGCTGCACCAATTCCCGATAGAACTTTTCGCGCAGGCGCAAAATCTGCCGCGCTGCGTAAAATGCCAGATTGCTCACCTCCAGCGCGTCCGCCATATCTTGCGTCTTCACGCCGTTGATGCCGTCCTCGGCAATGGGGACAAAATCGTCCATATGGGTGTCCCCCACCATATTCATAGCCTGCTGGAGCTGACGCACGGCGCGCGGTGCCCCCATATTGACGGCGCCGTCATAGAGCACAATCGCCAAGGGGATAGGCAATT
>JAVVPD010000154.1:0-2595 GCA_036655975.1 Desulfovibrionaceae bacterium
AGGAGTGTACTGTAAGCCGTGCTCTGGATCGACGAAAATTTTTGCCGTAGCACGAGCCATATGGCCAGTGAAGGGAGTAAGGTTAGGGCGATATAATTTCCCACCCGGTAGGTGGACAGGGAGCCGGTCAAGCGACCGGACATAATCGCCGTATGGTCGATGAAGTCAAAACCCGTGTAATATTGCCACACCCCGTTCAGCCCCTGCCAGAAGGACACCAGCACAAAGGCCCAGATAATACGCTGTAAATCGCGGGTGGAGCGGACGCATTCCATGGCGACAAAGGGATAGACATAGCCTTTGTTCACATGGCGCATGACATGCAAAAGGGATTCCCACGCATTTTGTGAAAAGAGAACTCCGCTCAAAATACCCAGCACGAGCACCCCCCAGAGAAAATTTACCGGTACGCGCCGGAGGGTACTGTGGTGCCAATCCAAATAATAATAGCGGAGCAAGACAATCAGGCATAGTGAAGGTAATATTTCGCGGATCGAAGGGCCCACGGGGAAAAGCACGATGGAGACGAGAAACAGCCAGCACAGTGCCGCACGCACTTGCACTGCGGAAGCGTCCCGCACGTATTGATAATACCCTTTGCAGCGTGCCCCTAATCGGGCCCGCCACGAAGGGCGCAATGAAAGATCAACCAAGGGGGATGAAGGCATGGCTACTCACAACAGGCAGAAAGAATGACAGCAAAAAATGTTTCTTCAATACTAGCAAAGTGTATCAAAGTTGTGAAGCCTACGCAAGAGATCAAGCGGGGGCCTTGTGTTTCGCCTTGCCTAAAAATTGTCCGGTTACCGACTGAGGGTCAGCCATAATCTGTTCGGGCGTGCCCTGTGAGACGATGCGCCCCCCGTTTTCACCACCGCCCGGGCCAAGGTCTAGCACATGGTCTGCGGCGAGGATCACGTCGGTATTGTGTTCAATCACCACAACGGTCGCGCCTTTGTCCACCAATTGGTTGAGCACGGCTATCAGCTTGCCCACTTCGTGCATATGCAGGCCTGTGGTCGGTTCATCCAATATGTACAGGGTATTGGGAAGGGAACGCTTGCCGAGTTCGCGGGAAATTTTAATCCGCTGGGCCTCACCCCCCGAAAGAGTGGTGGCCGGTTGCCCAAGGCGGATGTATTCGAGCCCCACATCTTCAAGCACCGCTAAACGCCGTTCCAGTACGGGATAGTTTTCAAACAATTGTCGGGCCTGATGCACGGGCAGGTCGAGCACTTCAGCAATATTTAGGCCTTTATAGCGCACTTCAAGGGTTTCGTGATTGTAGCGCTGGCCTTTGCACACATCGCAGGTCACGTACACGTCGGGTAAAAAGTGCATTTCCACGCGAATCTGCCCGTCGCCGCTGCAGGCTTCGCAACGACCGCCGCGCACGTTAAAGCTGAATCGGCCCGGCTTATAGCCCCTTTTGCGAGCATCGGGGGTCATGGCAAAAATATTGCGGATTTCGTCAAAAACTTTGGTATAGGTGGCAGGATTAGAACGCGGCGTGCGCCCGATGGCGCTTTGGTCGATGGAGACAATGCGTTCCACCTTTTCGTGTCCGCTCAGGCCGCCGATGGTGCCGGGCTGGTCTACCCGGATGCCTTTAGCCAGCGCCAGATGTTTATACAGAGTATCAACGACCAGGGAACTTTTGCCGGAGCCGGAAACCCCGGTGACACAGGTGAGCACGCCCAAGGGGATATGGCATGCAATATTTTTGAGGTTGTTGGTGCTGACTTTGTGCAGAACCAATTCCCCCGTGGGGCTACGGCGGGTGTCGGGCATGTCAATACGCATGTCGCCGCGCAGATAGCGGGCGGTCAGGGTTTGGGCTGAACCGAGCAATTCTTTAACTGGGCCGAGAAACATGAGCTCCCCGCCTTGTGAGCCGGAGCCTGGCCCCAGTTCGATAACGGTGTCTGCCTCGCAAATGGTGGCTTCATCGTGCTCGACCACCAGCACCGTGTTGCCGCGCTGCTGTAGGCTGCGTAAGGTCGTGATAAGGCGCTGATTGTCGCGGGGGTGCAGGCCGATGGAGGGTTCGTCCAGCACATAGGTGACACCTACGAGGCCCGAGCCCAATTGTGAGGCCAAACGAATGCGTTGCGCCTCACCACCGGACAGGGTCGCCATGGCGCGCCCGAGGGAGATATATTCCAGACCAACATTTTTCATAAACAAAATGCGGTGCAGCAATTCTTTCATCAGAGGTTCGGCGATGACGGCGTGGCGTCCGCCAAAATCGCGTTCTTTAAGCCATTGCAAGGCCCGCTCCACGGACAGGGCGCAGAATTGGGCAATATTCAAATCGTCCACCCGCACGGACAGAGCCTCAGGGCGCAAGCGCGCGCCGTGGCAATCGGGGCAGTCGGTGGACTGGCGGTAGCGGGTCAGCAATTCGCGCCAGGCATCACCGTATTGCATGCCTTTCTCCAGCAGGGGGATGACACCGGGCCACCGGGCGTCGGTCACGGCAAGTTCGCCTTGACTGTGGGTTATGGCGGCAAAAGCCTGACTGTTGGCATCGCCCTGCGCGTCCAGAGCCACATTGCCGCCCATCCAATTGCGGCGCAAGCCCTGAGAGGTGCC
>JAVVPD010000155.1:0-2574 GCA_036655975.1 Desulfovibrionaceae bacterium
TTGGCTATTTTCAATAGCAAAATGCCCTAAAGCATCTTTTTTCACCCTATAACCTCGCGCCCCAAAGTACAAGACAGCTTGCCAGCCAAGATTAAATCACTATCTATAAAAAACGAACTATATAGTATTTTTATACCCCGGAAGGTATTCTATGCTTACTCAGGACTACACCATCACTGGCATGCACTGCGCCTCATGCGCCCGCAATGTGGAAAAAACTGTCAGCGCTCTCGAGGGCGTACAAGAAGCCTTTGTGAATATTGCCACGGAAAAATTGCGGATCAGCTACGACCCCCAAAAATTGCCCCTTACAACGCTGGCTCAGGCTATTAAAGGCGCGGGTTTTGGTTTGGAAGTTCCGTCCGAAGCCCTTACGCCCCCCACCGCCACACAAGGCCTAACTGGCGCGCAAAGCCCAAATACCCGTCGTCAGGCCGAAGAAGCCCTCTTGCGTTATCGCCTGTACACGGCGGCTATTTTTGCGCTGCCGCTCTTATATATTGCCATGGCCCCCATGCAGGCCTTAGCTACCCTACTCCCCTTCCCCGCTTTTCTTGACCCGACGCACTTTCCCCTGCGCTATGCCTTGGCAGAACTGGCACTGACCGTTCCTGTGGTATTGGCAGGCATGAATTTTTATACCTCCGGCTATGCAGCCCTCGCACGGCGCATGCCCAATATGGACTCCCTCATCGCCGTGGGCACCAGCGCCGCCATCGCTTACAGCCTCTATTCCCTGTATATGATTATGCAGGGCAAACCCGCCTTTGCCCACCATCTCTATTTTGAGACAGCGGGGGTGATTATCACCCTTATTCTGCTGGGTAAAACACTCGAAAACCGCGCCCGCACACGCACCTTTGCCGCCATCCAAAAACTGATGGATCTGACCCCCAAAATGGCCTTGGTGCTGCGCGATGGACAGGAAATCAACATCCCTGTTGAGGCCGTTGCCGTGGGGGATGTGTTGCGAATCCGCCCTGGGAGCACCATCCCCGTGGACGGCATCCTTATAGAAGGGGAAACCCATGTGGATATGTCCATGCTCACGGGCGAAAGTCTGCCCGTATCAAAGGGGAAGGGTGACCCCCTTGTCGGCGCAACCCTCAACAAAAATGGCACCTGCCTCATGCGCGTAACCCGCGTGGGCAAAGATACCGCCTTATCTCAAATTATCCGTCTGGTTGAAGAAGCTCAAGGCAACCGCCCGCCCATAGCGCGCTTGGCTGACACGGTGTCCGGATATTTTGTGCAAGTGGTCTTTGGCATTGCCCTTATCGCCACTGCCCTGTGGTTTGTTGCAGGGGCCAGTATCGTCTTTTGCCTGAGTATTTTCACCGCCGTGCTGGTTATCGCCTGCCCCTGTGCCCTTGGCCTTGCCACCCCCACCGCCTTAATGGTGGGCATTGGGCGCGGCGCAGAACTGGGCATCCTTATCAAAAGTGGCAGCGCCCTTGAAGCCGCCGGAAGTATTGATACTGTTGTGTTTGACAAAACAGGCACCATCACCGCCGGAAAACCCGTGGTCACCGAAATTCTGCCCGCGCCCGGCTACACAGCCGACACCGTGCTGCAATGGGCCGCCTCGCTGGAAAGCGCTTCCGAACATCCTCTTGCCGAAGCCGTGCGTCAGGCCGCCAAAACGCATAAGCTCTTTCCCTTGGTCAGCCATACTTTTAGCGCCGTCCCTGGGCAGGGCATCAGTGCGGTCGTGCATACTATTCCGGCTTTTCTCGGCAACGCCCGCATGATGGACAGTCACGCCATCGACTACAGCACCCTAGGCCCGCTCATTGAAGCCAAAGAATCCCTCGGGCAAACCCTCGTGTACCTTGCCCAAGGTGACTCTTTTATGGGCTGTATCGCCATTGCTGATACCATTAACCCCTCGGCCAGTGAAGCTATTGCCGCCTTGCACAAACTGCATGTCAACACCATCATGATTACCGGTGACAACCGCAAAGCCGCGCAAGCCATCGCCGCACAGGCGGGTATCGACACGGTTATTGCTGAGGTGCTCCCTGCTGACAAGGCCAGCCATATCCGCACCCTGCAAGCACAGGGGCACAAAGTTATTATGGTGGGCGACGGCATCAACGATGCCCCCGCCCTCGCACAGGCCAATGTGGGCATGGCCGTCAGCACTGGCACCGATATCGCCATGGAATCTGCCGACATCGTGCTCATGCGCTCGGACATCCACACCGTGCCCACCGCCATTGCCCTCAGCCGAGCGACACTGACAAACATCAAACAAAACCTGTTCTGGGCCTTCTGTTACAATGCTCTGGGCATTCCCGTGGCTGCGGGGCTTCTCTACGCCTTCGGTGGCCCCACCCTCAACCCCATGTTCGCCGCCCTCGCCATGGCCTTAAGCTCTGTTTCGGTCGTAAGTAATGCCCTGCGTCTACGTTTTTTTACTGCGTAGCCACAGAACTTCCCCCAGCGGGCAGTGCCAGAGGGAGCGTCTGGAATCAAAAATGCTTTAGAGCCGCTCGGCTGGGAGAAGTGGCTAACAAGGCTCAGGTTTCCCGCGCCTTCACTTATTTTTCTTGGATAAAATTGCGGAGGTCG
>JAVVPD010000156.1:0-2514 GCA_036655975.1 Desulfovibrionaceae bacterium
TCTGTAGAATGTACCGTACCCCATCGGGGGCGGGCTTGGGTTTCACCATCACGGCGGTTACCACAGGATCAAAATAACGGCGCAGCTTAAAAGCGTCCACCACCACAGCCATGCCGCTCGAGCGGTTAGTGTGCACCGCGCAACGCACGCCACGTTCGATCAAAAAGGTTAAAAAATCCATTATCCCGGTTTCAAGACGAATCAGCGGCATGATATCCCGCATATAATTGACATTTTTTTGACAGATTTCGGGGAGGCGCCCTTGCAATTCCACGGGCGTGATGTGGGCTAGGGATTCGCTCACCGTCGCCATATAGGTGTAGGCCTCCTGCTCTTCCGTCAGATCCGGCAGGTTCAAGGCTCGGAGAATGCGGTTATAATATTCCGCATTGGCTTCGCGGGAATCGATGAGCACCCCGTCACAGTCAAAAATAACTCCCGCTAATTGGGCGGGAACCTGCCCGCATAAAGTCTGCAAAGAATTCATGCGGTCACCCTATGCTCAGGCTTAACCAGCACAAAGGTGAATATTTTGTTACGCCACGGGTGTTCGCTATTCTCCTCACCCTTCCCCAGAGCCTGCCACAGAGGAGCGCGCGCTTCAAACAGCGTGTCTTCCGCATTGTTGTCACCATTGGCACCCACACCACACAAAGTACGGGTGGACACGGATGCGGGCATAAAAGTCAAACGGTCGTACAGCTCATCAGCCATACCGCCTTCCACTCCAATAAAAGCCTGATCCGGCAAAAACAAGGCGGCATTTTCCAACACCATAAGCCAAGGAGGCAACATCACCGTGGTATTGTCTAAACTTCTGTCCAAAGAGGCGAGTAAAGACAGCACCGTATCATCGTCATCAGCCTCCACCCCCAGCGCGTCCATCACATGGGGGGCGTCTTGCACGTAGGTGCCCATAATTTTTTTCACTTCCAACACTTTTTCTTCCAACAGCCATGCCCATAGCAAAGCTTTTTGGGCGGCCTGCATCACGCGCACCGCCTCTGGCCCTTTAGGGCTGGGGCTTGCCCCACTGTTGGCAAAAGCGGCAATATCGTCCAGCTCCTTCCGTCTTTTTTGCGCTTCCGGCGCAGAATCCATAGAGGCCAAGGTCTGCATGGGAACACCCGACAAAGCTGCCTCACTCAGCGCTTCAAGCTGCTGCATGCATTCTTGCGCGCGCGGCGGCGCAAAGGGATACTCTGGCGCAGACCAATAGCCCGTGGAGGGCATATCCGGCAAACCGGGCCACAAGCGCAAGGCCCCCGTAGCGGGCATAGACCCGTCCGCTAAAGCCGTATGCAGAAAAGGAAGAACATACAGAAGGGAAGACTGAACCATACAAAACTCCTTACAGTGTTTCACTCTGTACTATAAGACCTATCCCCTGACTACGCAAGCAGCAGACAGCGCGGGGCAGGGCTAGAGCATCTTAATCTTTGGGGCGGATTCAAGTGGCAAGTGCAACGCCATTTCTTACACCCCCTGGTGCTGTGGCAGCGCTTAAAACTTCAGGCCCCCCTTGCCATAGCGCTTATTCACACCCGCTGCCGCTTTTTGTGCTTCTTCCAATACCTTGGTTTGCAAGGTTATTTCCTGCTGTAGCATGAGAATTTGCCTTTGTTTTTCTTGTTCAGGAAGATTAGATTGTTCCACGGCCTTTATTTCTTCCTGCAATTGCTTAATCCGATCTTTAGCACTTTTTACCAATGGATTTTCTGCTTCTGGCTCTTCTTTCTCGTTTTTCTGGACAGAGTTAGGGGCGGTCATACCTTGAGTGGCAAGTTTTTTGCCCTGCTCGGTAATGTCCACGGTATCGCCCTTCATGCTAAAAGCGTCTTGCTTTTCCGCCTCTGTGGTAGGATCTACCGCAATTGCTGCCGCTGTCGTTGCGGTTGCCACCTTTCCTGCACGCAATTCACCAAAAGTTGATTTTATGGTACTTATTTCCATGCGAATGTCCCTCAGTAAGTATTACCCATCACTGCATACCCCAAAACGGCACGGTGCCATTTCCTATATTATGCAAATTCAATACCAGTGAAACACACCACAACCCACAAAGAGGCATATGTAAACGGATACGCATAAAAAAACCCGACTGCCGCAGCAATCGGGTATATCCAAGATAGGCAAAGTATTCCGTCAACGCTTTATCGGTGGAGCATCATTGCCCGCACGGAGCAGAGAGGTGAGGTGACGCCGCACCAATTCCAGTTCACTCTCAGTCACGGTGGGCATGTCCGTGGGTTTTTTGGTCACAAGATCATTGCCCTCTTCCACAATAGACAAGGCGGCAGCAGCGCGCCCCATAACGCAAAAAAAGCGCACGGGATCCCAATCACGGGCTTTCACCCATTCCGCAGCCTTTTTCGAGTAGACAAAATCGGGCTTCCCACTTTTGCTCACGGTAGGGTGGGCTTCCTCACCAGAGGAAGCGGCCCACGCCCGGAAATGTGGAAGAATTTCCATGAAAGAAACCAGCTCTTTATCAGTCATGGGGCCTTGCTTTTC
>JAVVPD010000157.1:0-2514 GCA_036655975.1 Desulfovibrionaceae bacterium
AACTGAGTAGTATAGTGCCCTTGCCGGATGAAGGCGAAGTGCAAACCCGGTGCACAGAGCTGGAACAAGCTTTTAAAGCCGAGCGGGAGCACAGTAAAAAACTGGAACAGGAAGTTTTTGGCCTGCGGGATTCTCTTGCCGAATGTCAAAAAGAGCTTGCCAAAGCACAAAAACCTACAAAAGCAGTAAAAAATGACGCTACGGAAGGAGAAAAATCCTAATGTACGCCACGGTTGAAGATATTCAAGCCCGTTATGGGGATGATACCTACATTTTTGCAGGCACGCTGGCAGACGGCAGTATTAATAAAGCCGCCCTGTCCAGAGCTGTGGAAGAAGCCAGTAGTGAAATAGACCTTGCTTTGCAAGGCCGTTATGCTCTGCCACTCCACAGTGTGCCGCCTGTCATTCGGCGTATTTGTGTGGACATTGCCGTAGCCGCCTTACCCCGTAACGGGGCGACAGAAGCTACGGTGTACGAACGCCGTGGGCGCGAAGCCCGCGCCTTGCTGGCCTCGCTTTCTAAAGGCGAAATAAGCTTGGGGGAAGAGGCCAGCCCCGCACCCGCGCAAGGCACAGGCGGCGGTATGGCCTATTTTTTTTCTCCTTCCGGTTTTCGGGCCAAATTGGACGAACTGTAATGGCCGGCACAACATTAGAAGTCAAATATCAAGATGCAGAAGTGCAGGACATGGCCCGCCGCTTGGGTTCTGCCTTGGGGCGGGTCAATTTCAGGCCGCTGATGGAAGTTATCGGCGCGCACCTTGTGAGCGTCACCCAAATGCGCTTTGAAAAAGGCAAGGGGCCGGGCGGCGTGGCGTGGCCCGTGTCCCGCAGGGCGCAACAAGACGGCGGGAAAACCTTACAACTAAGTCGGCGTTTGTACGATTCCATTGCGAATAGTTCAGACGTGCGCTCAGACACCCGCGTAGAAATCGGTAGTAATGTAAAATATGCCGCCATCCACCAATTTGGCGGCACCATCGGCCCCCGTGTCATTGAAGCACGGCGCGGCAAAGCCCTGTTTATTCCGGGCATAGGCTTTCGGCGGCGGGTCAATCACCCCGGTTCTGCCATGCCCGCCCGTCCCTATCTTGGTATCGACAGTCAGGACGAAAGCCTGCTGCTGGATGTCACTGACCGCTGGCTCAAACAAACCTTAGGACAATTACTATGATAGAACTTTTCCGCAAAGCTATTGTGGATTCGTTACACTCCACATTCCCGCACAGCGTCAACATTGCCCCATTTGCGGGGCAAATTACCCCAGCGGAATTAGCCCGCTTGGGCATGAACAGCCCTGCTTTGCGTGTTGCGGTGCTTGGCACCGACGGCACAGAATCTAAAGGCGGTGCGCCCCACGCAACTCTTGCCATGGCCATATTTATTATCACCGCCACGGGCAGTGGAGGGCAACCCGCCGAAGCCGCCGCACTAAAATTGGTAGGCCATGTACTAGCCCACACCGTGGGTAATCGCTGGGGCATGGATGCCGCAATCCCCACGAATGTACGCGCTGAAAATTGCCACACGGGCGAGCTTAACGCCAATAACACCGCCCTATGGGCTGTCACCTTCAAGCAAAGTGTGGATATTTCGTCCTGCCTTATTCTTCCAGAACTGGACGATTTTTTGCGCTGTTATGTCACCCATGGCACGGATGACACCGCCCCCACAGATATCATTACCCTGAAAGGAGCCTCCCATGCCCAATCTACCACCTGATACCATAACTATAAAACCCGTGGGGGCTGTGCTTTTACGCAATCCAGCCACGGGGGAAAGTATTCCGCCTGAGGGCGCCACCGTGACCCTCGGCCCGCACCGTATCTTTTGGCTACGGCGCATACAGGACGGTGACGCGGTGGAATGCCACCTCGCCAAAATTCCACCCAAGGCCAAGGAGTAAACTATCATGCCTATTTCTTTTAACCAAATTCCCGGCAACTTGCGTGTGCCGCTGGCTTATGTGGAATTTGACAATTCCGGTGCTATCAAAGGCACCCCCGTTATGGAATGGCGCATTCTGGTGGTTGGGCAAAAGGACAGCACAGCCAAAGGCCCAAGCCTTGCCCCTACTCTGATCACCAGTGCTGACCAAGCGGCGGACTTATGGGGCCACGGTTCCATGATTGCAGCTATGTTTCGGGCTATCAAACGCGCCAACACCTTTGTGGCTTACCCTGAGTGGGCAATGCACCAGCACGGGGCTGATATACCTGTATATCGGCGGCGAGCGCGTTGCCTGTAAAGCTATTGCGGGCGAAGCCCTCACCGCAACCGCCACCCGCTTAACAACAATCATTAACGCCACACCCACTTTGCCCGTGCATGCTAACAGTATTGAGGGGGTGATCACCCTTACCTGCAAGTGGGGGGGGACGACAGGTAATGACATTGACCTGCGCGTAAAATACCGTAGTGACGAAACCACGCCCAAGGGTTTGACCATCACCTGTGTTCCTTTCAAAAACGGGGCGGGTAATCCTGATATGGCCCCCATTATTACCGCTTT
>JAVVPD010000158.1:0-2237 GCA_036655975.1 Desulfovibrionaceae bacterium
TACAGATTGGGACAGGCAAATGGCTGATATTCTAACAGCTATTTCGCGCTATGGGTATAGGGGGTCACCCAACCTGAGAATGGCAGTAGAGGCCAATCCAGCTTGACGAATGCTTGACTAATAGTTGACTGGCGCGGGCTTGTCGGTTTGAGCCGCAGGAATTTCGGCAGCGAGAAAGAGTTGGGAACGGAGTGCCATTTTCAGGCCATAATTGCACGCAACATGAGAACGTAAAAACGCCCCTTGGTGTCAATTATGGCACAAAACAGGGGGCGCTTTTTTTATCGAATGTGCAGCGGGTCACTGGAGTGTTGAGCAGCGTGCAAAAGTGACCCACTTTGGCAAACCCTCCTGAGCGAAGAACCCAAGAAGCGTTACGCGGTTCACCGTAGTAAAATCTTCCCAAAAACAATTTTCACGCCATAAAAAATTATAGGGCAAAAGCTTGCGGCACTGCTTGTTGCCGTGTTATCAAAATTGACTGCATGTCGGGTGGCAGCAAATGCCGAAACTGCGTAGCTACCGCAGTAAAGCTCGTCCATGGGCGGCTTCCATTTCTTCAAACATTGTTTTGGTTAAGAACATTTTTCACTGCTGGATCATTGGCGTTTATAGATGTTGTCCAGCAACAGTTTCTGAGTCTGGCAAGTATCTACCTTGCTGTTTCCTATGGACATATTCATGAATACCTTCTGTTTTTGCCCCTTAAAATATTTTTTTATACCATTCACAACAAGTACAGAGTGTTCCACTCGTTTCACGGAAGTTCTTTACCGACAAATAGCAAGCAGCAAGCAAATGTAAAAAAAACAAAAAGGGTGCTACACCAATGCTAGCATAACACACTTAAATCAAATGAACTATTTTTAAGCTAACTAATTAGTAACATTATTTTGAATAAGGGGAATTTTATGGTGCAACGTACTTTTTCGATTATTAAGCCCGATGCGGTGGCGCGTAATGTGTCTGGTGAAATTCTTGCGATGATTCAAGGCGCGGGCTTGAAGGTCGTGGGCATGAAAATGATTCATCTGAGCAAGCAACAGGCCGAAGGCTTTTACGCTGTCCACAAGGAACGTCCTTTTTTTGATAGCCTGACCAGTTACATGTGCTCCGGCCCCGTGCTGTGTTCTGTGTTGGAAGGCGAAAATGCTATTGCTACCTACCGTACTCTTATGGGGGCCACCAATCCTAAGGACGCTGCCGCCGGCACTATCCGGAAAAAGTATGCACAAAGCCTAGAAGCAAATTCCGTGCACGGTTCCGATGCCGTGGAAACGGCCGCTTTTGAGATCTCGTATTTCTTCAACGCCTTGGAACTGGTGGGATAAATGCAATCTTCTTCTGCTATCGGCTGTATCGGCTGCGGAAATATGGGCGGGGCCATTATGAGTGGTCTTGCTGATCGCGCAAATTATACTCTGTATGGCTATAACCGTACGCCTGAGCGGATGGAAATTCTGGTGGATAAAGGCTTAAAACCCATGGCCGATGTGGGGGCATTGGTGCAGGCGTGTGATGTTATTATCATTGCGGTGAAGCCTTTTCTGGTGGAAAAAGTTCTGCGCCAGATTCAAAAGCATCTTACTAAGGATAAATTGCTTATTTCCGTGGCTGCGGGCGTGACAACAGGGGCACTCAGTGAAGGGGTGCAGGGCCTGTGTCCGGTGGTACGGGTGATGCCCAATACTCCCGCACTGGTTGGGGCTGGCGTTTTTGCCTTGTGCTTTGATGATCCGGCTTTAACCATCGCGCATAAGGCTTTGGTGCAAGAATTACTCGGATATCTCGGGGAAACCATCGAAATGCCGGAAAAAAACTTTGTGGCTTTTTCCGCGCTGGTGGGAGCTGGCCCCGCGTATGTCTTCCATTTTATGGATGCGGTGGTGCAGGCAGGCGTGACTATGGGATTCCCGCGTGCAGAGGCCAAGCGTATGGTTTTGGGCCTGTTTGCAGGCTCCGTGCGTATGGCGGCTGCGTCAGAGCATTCCTTGACCGACCTGCGCGATCAGGTCTGTTCTCCTGCTGGACTGACCATTGAAGCCGTGAATTATCTGGATCGTACGGCTTTACGCGGGCATATTGTTGATGCTGTCCTCGCCGCCGCTCAACGCGGTGCGGAGCTTGAAGGGTAAATTTGGAGCGTGCTGATATATGAAGCCGCCGTTGTTGCCCAATGACGGCGGCTTTTGTGTGTAATATCAGCAGGCCTAAAAGAAATATGTGCAAAAGGCAAA
>JAVVPD010000159.1:0-1909 GCA_036655975.1 Desulfovibrionaceae bacterium
AAGGTCGAACTCGTTATTTTTGAATTAGGGCCGCAGAAGATGCGGTAGCCCTGGCAGGTCGTAATTCAGGCTTCACATGGCCTGTTTTTAGGCCTATACTGAAAAAAATTCCCTTTAGGAGGAGCAGCTCATGGCACAGAAAATTTTGGTTATCGGTGGGGTGGCTCTCGGGCCCAAGGCGGCGAGTCGTTGCAAACGCCTGTTGCCAGACGCACAGGTGACTCTTGTGGATGAAAATGCCCTGATTTCTTACGGGGGCTGTGGCATCCCTTATTATATGTCTGGAGAAATTAATAATATTGATGATTTACGTTCAACAAACTACCATACTGTCCGCGATGCGGCCTATTTTTCCAGTTTAAAAGGGGTGACAGTACGCACCCAAACCCGCGCCCTTTCCATTGACCGTGCGGCGAAAACCGTTTTAGTGAAGAATATTGTTAGTGGCAAGCAGGAAAATTTGCCCTATGACCAATTGGTGCTGGCAACCGGCGCTTCCCCGCGCATTCCCCCTGTTGACGGGCACGACCTTGAAGGCGTGTTTGCGGTCACTAAGCTAGAAGCGGCCCAAGCCATCCGCAAGGATTGCGAAGCGGGCAAAATCAGTCAGGCCGTCATTGTGGGGGCGGGTTTTATTGGTCTTGAGAGTGCGGTGTCTTTGGCTGACATGTGGGGCGTGGAATGCTCAGTGGTGGAAATGGTGGATCAAGCCCTGCCCGGTGCGGTGTCTGGAACCTTGGGGAATATGGTTCGCCACGATCTGGAAGCGCACAAGGTACAGTTGTTCACCGGTGAACAGGTGCTGCGGCTGGAAGGTGAAAACGGGCGTGTGGCCCGTGTGGTTACGACGGAACGTACCCTGCCGGCTCAGGTGGTAATTTTTGCGGCGGGTTTCATCCCCAACGCGCGCCTTGCTAAGGAAGCCGGTTTGAATGTGGCCCCCTTTGGTGGGGTGATGGTCAACGAAAAAATGCAGACTTCCGATCCCGCCATCTATTGCGGCGGGGACTGCGTGTCCATGACCAATCTGATTACCGGCAAGGCGGGCTATCTGCCCCTTGGCTCTTTGGCAAACCGTCAAGGCAGGATTATCGGCACTAATCTTGCGGGCGGCGACGCACATTTGACAGGCTATGTGGGCACATGGGCCGTAAAATTGTTTGAAATGTCTTTTTGTGGCGTGGGCCTGACTGTGGAAAAAGCCCGTGCGGAAGGTTTTGACGCTGTGGGCGTGTGTATTGAACAATTGGACCGCGCCCATTTTTATCCCGATAAGTTTATGATGACCCTTGAGCTGGTGGTGGAACGCGGCACCCGCCGGGTACTTGGCGCGCAGGGCGCGTGTGTGGCGGGGGATTCTCTCAAAGCGCGCATTGACGCCATTGCGGGGGTTTTGCAATTTTCGCGGCCTACGCTGGATGATATCAGCAATCTGGAAGTTTGCTATTCACCGCCCTTTGCCTCAGCCATGGACGTGGTTAATGCCGTGGCGAATGTGGCAGACAATGTGCTGGCGGGGCGCTTTCGGCCTGTGAGCATTGATGAACATCTGGCGCAGTGGCATGACCGTGAACATAATGCGATTTTCTTCATTGATGCCCGTCCTTTGGCGGCCAGCAAGCCCTTAGAAAACGCGTATCCCGAATGGCATGCCATTCCGCTAGAAGAAATAGAAGCCCGCATTGCCGAGATTCCGCGCGATCGTCCTGTGGCCTTGACGTGTAATACAGGCTTGCGCTCCTATGAAAGCGAGCTGATTTTGGCTCGTCACGGTATTACCAACGTGACCAATGCCATGGGAGGCATGCAGTCTGCCCGCAAAATGGGGCTTAAAGTCGAAGAATAGTTTAAAGTATTTTGCTATTGAAAATAGCGCAATGCTCTGGCGACGAGAAGCGTCGCCCGCCCC
>JAVVPD010000160.1:0-1856 GCA_036655975.1 Desulfovibrionaceae bacterium
ATTGGTCGTTTATGCACAAAAGCTATTTGCTCGTCAAAGGCCGCCCTCATGCCGTTAAGCCCTAACTTACTGAATAAATTTATAATATACTCACGCATGCGCCAGCACATGCGCCTTCATCTGCGGAGCCACCCGCAGTAGGCTCTCCCTCAAAAACGGGAGCACCCCTATTTGAGGGGCTTTTCTGCTGTACACGTCCAGGCTGTAGTTTGTGGTGAGCTGGAAAAACCAGATTTTTCACAGCACTGAACGCTAATAAAACCCACTTGTTGAAGCATGTTCAGGAACACCGTTCCCGGTATGGCTCCATCCCGTCAGAGCGCCCAACTATCAGGGTACCGCGAACTGCTCGGATCTATAGACATTGTGGATGCACCCAAGGGGATTCGGATCTGGTCGGCAATAACTATACTGCCTTGAGGTTTCAGCAGACTAAAAATCTTTTTTAGGGCACTTTCTTTGTCTTGAATAAGGTTGAACACTCCATTCGAGAGTATTCGATCAAAACTTTCATCAGGCCATAGCCATTGGCCCATGCCGCCTTCGATAAAAGTCACATTTTTTATGTGCGCTTCATCCGCAAATTTTCGTGCCTTCTTCACCATTTGAGAACTTATATCGATACCAACTGCTGAACCCCCTTCTGTTATTCGCATAGCAGCAAGTAAGGTATCCACACCGCAGCCGCACCCAATGTCCAAAATCCGTTCGCCCGCTTTAGGCACGAAAGGCGCGTGCACATTGCCAATGCCACAAAAAAGCTGACGCATTTTTAGGGGTAAACGAGAATATAAGGCTACGGGATAGGTGAGGGCCGCCAGCCCTTCCTCCCCTGTGGGATAAGCAAAATGTCCTTGCGGCCCCGTAGTGGCTACGTGATCAAAACGGGAAATAATCGCTTGTGAAATATCGTTTTCTTCTGCAACTACAGATTGTTGTCCTGCGTCTCAAGGATAAACCATACCGGCCTCCATAAAAAATTTAACGCAGTCCAAAACCAGGAATACGGTATTTGATTTCAAGTTTCTGAAGCAGCACGGTGGCACAGGTAACCAAGGCCAAATAATAAGCTCCAACCATAAGAAACACTTCGGTGAAGCGAAAAGAATTGGAGGCCACAACTTTACCTTCGCCGGTAAGCTCCATGCACGTTACAAGATAGGCCAACGAAGAATATTTGATAAGATAAATAATTTCATTGCCGCAACCCGGTAAGGCCCGACGGGCAGCCTGAGGCAAAATAATCCATAAAACGGTCTGAAAGGTGCCAAAGCCGAGGGCGTGGGCGGCTTTGATCTGCCCCTGCGAAATGGAAAGCAAGGCACCACGGATATATTCGGACTGATACGCGCCACTGCACAAAATGAAGCTAAGAACGGCAGCGCTGTAGGGTTCCAGATAGATGCCAAGATTAGGCAAACCGAAATAGATCATCATCAATTGAATGGCGAGGGGAACACCACGAAACAAGGCCGTATACCAATCACCCAAGGTACGCACCGTGGCGTTGCCAAACACACGCAACACCCCAAGCAGCACGCCGCCCAAAAAACCCAAAATTCCTGAAGGTACAATCAGCGCCAGCGACATGAGCACCCCTGTATTCAGGGCGGGCAAAACCTCTGTGATAATAAAATCAGTATTCAGCATCAGCCACTCACAGCCTCACTGTCAACATCCAGCAGGCGGGCGCAAAAATCTTGCGTGCGGGTATTGCTTCCCGCCGTCAAAAGTTCTGCGGGAGAACCGCGTTCAATAATGACGCCGTGCTCCATAAACAAAATTTCCGAGGCGAGGGCACGGGCAAAATCCATTTGGTGCGTTGCCATCAGCATAGTCATGCCCCCTTTGGCAAG
>JAVVPD010000161.1:0-1657 GCA_036655975.1 Desulfovibrionaceae bacterium
GCGGGAAATTTTGTATTTACCGTCATAGGAAAGTAAGGTGACGTTGCCTTTATTACCGCCGTAGGTGACACCGTATTGTTCCGCGCTCATGCTGCAAAAGGCTTCTACATCCGCCATAAAGCTTTTTTTCGCGCTTTGCATGTGTTGTTGCATGGCTTTGCCCTTGGTGATGAGTTCTTGCACTAGCTCGTGACGGGCAAGGTCGATAGCTTGCACACGGTCAAGGGGGACTAAGTGGCCTTGGGCATTTTCAAGGTAGTTGTTGGGGGAGGTATTAAGCGCGGTCATGGCTAGGCTCCTGAAATTTATCTAAAGGATAATAAGGGGAACTGTGCAGCAACACTGTGGTGTTTTCCAGCCCGCGCACTCTTTCAATGTCTGCCTCAAGGTCATCCAGCACCGCTGGCGCACCGTGGGCCAAATCGCCGTTATCACGGGCCAGCATGGCCCGTAGTCTGGTCACTGATTGCTGTAAGGTTTCTGCTATCATTACAATGCTCCTTAATTGGTAAAATGTTTACAGGTGGCACATTCACGCCATTGTTGTAAAACATAGGGGTTTGCCGTGGGCATAGCTTCGGCCCTGCGGCTTTGGCAGTGGCTAGTGCTTACCTTTTGGCCTGTTTGGGGGCAGGTGTGCCCGCCAAGTACCGTAAGCACGCGCTGTTCCATACGTGTGGTGCCGCCCGGATATTTGCCCGTAAGACACAGGCTAACGGTGCTACGGCTAACACCCAAGCTACGGGCCACTTCCGCGCAGGAAGATGCTTCTACAGCTTGGGCCAGCAGCATGAGCCAGTGGAGCGGCGGCTGATTAGACATAAAACACCTCGCCCGTGCTGCGGTCGGTGACGGTTTTCTTTTCACGGTTATAGCTTGGGGCGTGGGGGCCTTTGGCAGATTCTTTAAGCAGATATTTGCCGGAACGGTTTTTAACTAGTATTCCGGCCTTGTGGAGCGCGCTGAGGTAATTGCGTAAGTTCTCTTCCCCGCCTTTTTCCTCGCCTGTGGCAACCACTTCTAGCAGACTGGAAACATTAAAAAGCGTTAGTATGTGCATGGCTTTCCACGCACGGTGGCGCAGACCGCTCTTGCTCTGTTTTGCCTTGCCCTTGCAGGGTTCCTGTTTGTCAGACAAAACGTCGAGGCCCGAGGCTGTGATACTGTGGATGCCCTCAATACTGATAATCATGCCGCGCTTTTTCAGGCAGCGGCACATGGCAGCCATGGAATCGCGGCTGCACATCATTTTGTCCGCAAGCTCGCGGGTCAAATGCGCCTTATTGTCTGACAAGAGGTACAACACATCACGGCTAGTCATTATGCCCCTTCCTAACGCGCTTGGCGGTGCGGCTTTGCCAGTCGTGGGCAAGGGCCACGCCTGCGAAATGCCCTACATCCAAAGTGCCGCTGATGCCGTTGGTACGAGCGAGGCGTTCCATTTCTGCTATAATGTTAAGCACTTCACGCATCCGACCTTGCGACAGGCGGTGAATTTCAGCCGCCATGCCTGCGGTCACTTCCATGTCGCACAATTGTTTGCAGGCCAGCGTCACGTCAGCCTCAGTGGCGGGCAAAAATTCCACCACTTGGGCTATGCGACTGCTTATTTGTTTATGGCGGGCTATGCGGCCCTGAATACTTTCCATGCCTATCA
>JAVVPD010000162.1:0-1613 GCA_036655975.1 Desulfovibrionaceae bacterium
CCTTGCTACAGGCCATCGCCGCCGTGCGTGAAGGTAATGTGTTTTTTAGCAGTGCTGATCCTTGCGGGCAAATGATGGGGATGATGCGAGAAATGGCGGGCATGCCGCTGGATGACGGCTTACGCGCCTTGTCCCCGCGCGAAAAACAGATTTTTCAGCTGTTGGCCGACGACAAAAGTATCCGTGATATTGCCGAAAGCCTGCATATCAGTCCTAAAACTGTAGAAACACATAAGTATAACGTGCTGACAAAACTCCATGTTTCCAGCATGAGTGAACTCACCAAGCTGGCTATCCGCTACGGTTTGGTCAAGATTTAGAGCCTTTTGCTATTGAAAATAGCTCAATGCTCTGGCGACGGGAAGCGTCGCCCGCCCCTTAGGCGTAGGCGAAATTTATTTTCTCCGCTCGCATCAGGATTTCCCCCAGAAGAGCTTCACAATTTCGGTGAATTCCCGATAGTCCATTATCTCCTCTTTGCTATGGTGTTGCTGTGCGCTCACGGTTGAGCCGCACCTACACAGACGCTCAGAAAGGGGTAAACCTATGCAGTTTTTCCATTTCCATGTATGTTGCACCGTGCCGCGTGCGTTTCGTCTTTTGCGATCCGTTATTTTTAGTATATTCTGCCTTACGATTCTTTTTTCCACCGTGCCCAGCCATGTGCTTGCGGCGGACGCTGAATCCGCCCGCCAGGAAAGTGCGGCGGTGCAGCCGGCGGTAGATACGAGTGTTACGGCTCCTGTTATGGTCGAACAAGCCGTACAAAGTGCTATGCCCGAAGCAGCACCCAAGGATCACCATCCGTGGTGGTTCTGGCCTTCTGCCTTGTTTGTGTTCTGCTTTGTCATCGGGATTATCGCGGTCATGGCTGGGGTGGGCGGCGGTGTGCTGTTTGTGCCTCTGGTAAGCGGCTTTTTCCCCTTCCACCTCGATTTTGTCCGTGGCGCAGGGCTGTTAGTGGCTTTGGCGGGTGCTTTGGCTGCCGGCCCGGGGCTGCTGCGGCGTAACCTTGCCAGCCTGCGATTGGCCCTGCCTGTGGCCTTGATTGCTTCGGCCTGTGCCATTGTTGGTGCCATGATCGGGCTGGCTCTGCCCACCAATGTGGTACAAACCTGCCTGGGCGGAACTATCCTCGGCATTGCGATATTGTTGCTCGTCTCCAAAAATTCTGTCCGTCCCATTGTCAACAAGCAAGACGCTATTGGTATGGCCCTGAATATGAACGGCACTTTTCTGGAACCCAGTACCGGTGAAGTGGTGGACTGGAAAACCCACCGCACTCTTGGGGGCCTGTTGCTGTTTATTTTGATCGGGGTCATGGCAGGCATGTTCGGTCTGGGGGCTGGTTGGGCCAATGTGCCCGTGCTGAACCTGCTTATGGGGGTTCCGTTGAAAGTTTCGGTCGGCACCTCCAAATTTTTATTGTCCATTACCGACACCTCAGCCGCGTGGGTGTACCTGAATGAAGGCTGCGTGGTACCCCTTATGGCTGTGCCCTCCATTGTAGGCCTGATGCTTGGCTCTGTCGTGGGTGTGCGTTTACTCGCCATATCCAAGCCCAAGTTCATTCGCTACAGGGTTATTGGGGTTTTGTTTTTCTCGGGCTTAAA